>CAZDXI010000450.1:0-2513 GCA_964509095.1 uncultured Rhodobacterales bacterium | reverse complement strand
GTCATGCCCTCGGTCGGGAAGGGGTTCGCATCGTCGCCCGGTGTCTTTTCGGCAAGGAACATGGACAGGCCTTTGTAATCGGTCGTGTCCGGATCGGTCCGCGCCAGCAGCGTCATCACCTGCGTACGTGCAGCGTGGGTGATCCACGTCTTGTTCCCGGTGATCTTGTAATCCTCACCGTCTTTCACAGCGCGGGTACGCAGGGAGCCGAGGTCGGAGCCGGTGTTCGGTTCGGTGAACACAGCTGTCGGCAGTGTTTCGGCGCTGGCCAGTTGCGGCAGCCACTTTTGTTTTTGCTCTTCCGTGCCGCCCGCGATGATGAGTTCCGCAGCGATTTCAGAGCGCGTGCCAAGCGAGCCAACGCCGATGTAACCACGCGACAATTCCTCGGAGACGACGCACATCGACGCTTTGGACAGGCCGAACCCGCCGTATTCTTCGGGGATGGTCAGCCCGAACACACCCATTTCGGCGAGTTCTTCGATAACTTCCATCGGGATCAATTCGTCTTTCAGGTGCCATTCGTGGGCAAATGGTTCGACCTTATCCACCGCATAGCGACGGAATTGCTCGCGGATCATCTCGAGCTCTTCGTCGAGCCCGGACGCACCGACGGTGATATTCGCGGCCTGCTCCTGCATCAGCTCCACCAAGCGCACGCGGGCGGCTTGAGTGTTGCCAGTTTGGGTCAGCGTCATCACGGCAGGGTCCATCATGCCGCGCTGATCGTCCTGGGTCAGGCCAATGTCCTGCAAACGCACGATCTCGCCCTGGTTCATCTGGATGCCGCCATAGACCTGCCAGAGGTATTCTCCGAACGCGATCTGGTGGATCAGTTGTTCGATCTCGCCAAAGGTGCCCTCGGCTTCCAGTTTCTCGGCCCATTGCTGCATCTGCACAAGGGATTCGGTGTAGGTCGCCAACCACGCGAGGCCATGGGCTGCTGTCTGGTGCGCTTCGACCAGACCGGCCGACACGCGACCGTCCTTGGAAACCATGCCGCGCACACGATCCTTGGCGATTTCTGTGATTTTCTGTACCGGTGCGACTGCGGCTTTGGTTGTTGCCAGCAGGTCCGGCAGAATAACCGGGGTATCCATTGTCATATCCTGACCGTCATGCGCCATTACTATCACTCCATCCATCTACCCGCACGGGGCTATATCATTTTGCAGTTGCAGCGCAACTTATTTGCTCAAAGTTTATGTGGTTTGGTTTATTGTTTCGTCCAGAACTTTTGCGGTGCAGCGACATAATGCCCATGGTACCGCTGCGGCATGCAGGATCTTACCACCTTGTTCCCGGTTTGGCTTTGGGGCGCATCGATAGGGATCGCCTTTTTGGCTGGTGTTGTAAAAGGAATCGTCGGATTCGCCCTGCCGTTGGTGATTGTGCTGGGGCTCGGGTCACTGACGTCGCCTGAAGTTGCGTTGGCGGGACTGATTCTTCCGACGGTTGTCACGAACATCATGCAAGCGTTCCGGCTTGGCATGCGCTCTGCGGTTAGGGCGACATTGGAATATCGTCAGTTCCTGATTTATGCCGCAGTCGCGCTTGTGATTGCTGCGCAAGCGGTGCCGTACCTGTCAGAAAAGGTCTATTTGCTGATCATCGGTGTTGTGATTGTCGCTTTTATTGGCGCCGAAATCGCGGGCTGGACGCCAAAGCATATGAATCGAAGTCGAGGACTGGATGCCGGTTTTGGCACCGTGGCGGGTGTTATGGGGGGAATCGCTGGCGTGTGGGGTGCGCCGACTGTTGCCTATCTGACGGCCCTTAACACGACAAAGGCGGTTCAAATTCAGGTGCAAGGCGTGATTTACCTGAGCGGTGCGCTGGCGCTTGTGGTTGCGCATCTGGCGTCAGGGATTTTGAACAGAGAGATGCTGCTGTTCTCAGCAGTGTTAGTGCCGACCGCCATGCTGGGCATGACGGTCGGTACTTATGTCCAGGATCGAATCAATCAGAAAACATTCCGTCGCGCCACACTGGTCGTCCTGCTGTTTGCAGGGCTGAACCTTGTGCGACGCGGACTGATACTATGAACCTTATCCAGCTTTGCGTTCGCTGGTGACCCCGGCAACATCTTCAATGAACGTCATGATTCGGGACTTGACGTTTTCGTCCTCGATAGAATTCACGGCGTTCAGGATTTTCGTGCTCAAATCTGCGTTGTCGTTAGCAGATTCGTCGTTCGGCAGGCCTTCGAAAAAGTACGAAGTGGGAACGCCGAAGATTTTTGACAGTTCGTAAAGGCGGCTGGCAGCGACCCGGTTAGAACCAATTTCGTACTTCTGAATCTGCTGAAAAGACAGATTCAACTTCTGCGCGACATCGGTCTGAGACAGACGACGAAGTGCCCGCATTTGCTTAATTTTTTTGCCAACATGGACATCAACATGGTGCGACATAACAGGGATACCTCTAGCTTTACTAGAATCCAATTTCGCTAAAAGTGGAATGTCTTTCAATTTGTTAACTTTCACCATTTTTCAACCACAAATAGTCCATAG
>CAZDXI010000449.1:272-2517 GCA_964509095.1 uncultured Rhodobacterales bacterium | reverse complement strand
TGAGATTAGGTGGCTCAGCTTTTGGGGTTCGCGCGGACGGACCATGCGCGGTCAGCGCGACCTGCGCTTGATCCACACCCGATAGTGCGGCGACGGCTTGCTCCGCGGCTTGGCGAACTGGTTCCATGGCGCGCGCAACTTCGGGCGTTTCAGCTTCGATCACAAAACGAACAGTCGCGCCATCAATGGCCAGTGCTCGGATCATGTCGGCCGAGACGATATCTTTTCCATTGGGCAACGTGATCCGGCGCAGTGCCGCAATGATGTCCGCCTCTGTGATCGCCATGTCTTGTCCCTTCGTTTGGCCTTCGCGCTGTATTTGATGCTTCTTGCGCAGAGTGCAATGCGACCTGTTAACGTGTGCGCGCGCGTTTGACCAATGACGTCAGCTACGTCCCACTTTGAACCGAGCATTCCAAGCTTGAATGAAGCCAAAGCGGCAACCGACCAGAGCCACAAGCCATTAACGTTAATACGAAATTTACGCAGCGTGAGCTTTGCGGCGGATGCATAGCCGCGTTGCAGCATTGTCCGTTGTGCAACTGCAGCATTGGCCCATATAACCATCACAAGCAAAGTGAAACACGAATGAGTTAGGGCAAAACACATGGCCTTTTTTACCGACACACACACACAATCCGCTGGTCTGGTTGCACGTATCGCACACGCGTTCTCGAACCTGACCGAGACGATGCAGCGCCGCAAATTGGCACGCGCCACCTACGCAGAGCTGGCAGCATTGACTGATCGCGAACTGTCCGATCTGGGCCTGTCGCGCGGCGATATCCGCCGGGTCGCACAAGAAGCTGCGCAAGGCGCACTGTAATACCGCGAGATCAGACCGTTTTTCTCCTCCCTTAAAACGGTCTGCCCAAAGGCGGCGGTGGTTCAACTCTCCTCCCTTGTTGAACCGCCGCCGTTTTTCATGTGAAGCGTCTCTGCACAGCCTTTTTCGTAAGGATGCAGACACTTCCCAAAACCCGTCACCTTAATGCAAGATCCGCCGACGTCCGCCTTTGCGACGCGGTGGCTGCACGCTACTTTCCGCTGCCTGACCGAGGTAGCTGAGAAATGCTCGCGCGGCTGGGCTTGCGCCTGCCTCGTCCGGTAAGTCAACCAAAGCTGCTCGCGCGGCCTCTCGTGCGTCCGTGGCGACATCAAGTGTGATGACCCATTCCAGAAATCCAAGCCGAGCCGCTTCGAACGCGCCCGGTCCATGCACATCCATAGCATCCAACCCATCGAAAATTCGTAAAAACATCGTCCTGCTCCTTTCGCCACGCCCCGTGGCTTTTCGTGATGCGAAAGAAGGTCGGCAAGGGCAGCACCGGTCGGGCTCCACATGCCCAACCGCCGCCCGCGATGGTCATTTCCGGATGGTATGCATCCGGCGCAGGCTGGTTTCCGGACTTGGGGTGGGTGGATCCTTGATCCGATCCGGCACGCCTTCCCGGGACTGCGTCCCAGTGACTTATGCGCCGAATATCCCACCCTCACCGTTGCGGGGGCAGTGCCGGAGTCTCACCGGCTTCCCAATTCTCCCGATCGCTCGGGCACCTTGCAAGGACACGCTACGCTGCGGCGCGGCACGTTGCAAGTGGCGGGACCGGCATTCTTGGTCGCTTCCCGACATGGCCATCTGTTTGGGTGTTCTTCTAAAGCGCACGGAATGGTCGTGCCTCTCAGAACGGAATGTCGTCACACCCCGACACGAAGCGGGACACGACTTTCTTTGTCCCCGCCTTTTCGAAGGCAACTTCCAATTTGTCGCCCTCAATATCAGTAATCGCGCCGTAGCCGAATTTCTGATGGAACACGCGTTCACCCACTGTAAAGCTCGACACAGCGTCCAAATCGATGACTGAGTTCTTGGCCTCACGCGGCTGGCTCACCGGGCGCTGCCCAGCCCGAGCCTGCAACCGCTTCCAACCCGGTGAGTTGTAGACGTCCGCATTCACCACACGCTGCTCCAGCCCGGAGTCAACCGGGGCTGCAGCGCCGTACCCACCGCCATACAATCCCGGCGGAGTTAGCACGTCGACATTTTCCTCGGGTAATTCATCAATGAAGCGAGACGGCAGCGACGATTGCCACTGCCCGAACACGCGCCGGTTCGCGGCAAAGGAGATCGTACAAATCTCTTCGGCCCGCGTGATGCCCACATAGGCAAGGCGGCGTTCTTCCTCGACGCCCTTCAAACCGCTTTCATCCATGCTGCGTTGCGAGGGAAACAAGCCATCCTCCC
>CAZDXI010000449.1:0-262 GCA_964509095.1 uncultured Rhodobacterales bacterium | reverse complement strand
CCAGTTCCTTGAGGTTCTCCAACCGCCCCGGAGCCTCGGGGGTTTTGTCGTTCTGCCACATGGTTGTGTAGCCGGATTCGTCCAAGATCACTTCGGCCAGCTCCATGTGCGACATGTCTTTACTGTCGACCAATCGGCCCCAGCGCAGGATGCCGTCAACCAATTCGGACAGGGCCACCCCGCCCTTGCCCTTGATCAATCCGGCCTGCACCGCCAGCCGCGCGCCATCCAGCAAAGACACACCGTTCGAGCGCGCGGTCAT
>CAZDXI010000448.1:0-2522 GCA_964509095.1 uncultured Rhodobacterales bacterium | reverse complement strand
CTCCAAGCCCCACCAAAAAGATTGCCGTTACCGCCTGTCCCAAAGACCCCGCAAGCGTAAGGCCAATCAAGCGCGCACGCGGGACGTCCTCGCCCAGCGCGTATCCGCCCATGACCAGCTTGCCGTGGCCCGGCCCGGCCGCATGAAAGAAGCCATAGGCAAAGCATAGTCCCAGAAGACCGAATACGGCCCAAGGCTCACCACCGCGAACCGCGCGTAAAGCGCCCGCCAGATCGCCCTGCACGGCGCGTTGCTGTTGCGACGCCCAGCTGGCGACTTGATCTGCGCCAGTCCCAATCCAAAGCCACGCTGCCCCGGCGCAGACACCAATCAGGGCTGCGATGAACGTAGCCGTGCGTGGAAATGTCATTTATTGCACCGGATGACGACCTTGTCGGCAAAATTGGCACCAACTTGCGGAAAGGCTTCGTCCGCTTCCGCCTGAGACATGCCAAAAAGCAGTTCTTCAAGCGTATCGGTTGCTGCGACCGTGTCAGCGCGCTTGATATCCGCGGCGCACCCTTGTCCAACCTCAACCGCGTTTGTCATTTCATAAGCGGTGTAGAACAATGGGTCATAGGCTTCGAGAACCAGTCCATCCGCTTTGGCCTTCAAAGACCGGCGATGCACCGTGATGATCTGACCATCTTCGACCTTGGTATCCACCGGTTCCGGTGGGCCAAGCGGCAGGGCCTTGCCCCCTAAGCTGGCATAGAAATCACCCTCATAGCCGGGCGTCCAATTCATGTCGAAGCCGCGCAGCTTGTCGAGTTCTTCGGGGGTGAGCGCTCCGTCATAGTCCGCATCAAGCTGCATGTCTTCCAAGACCAGAAGCGAAAACAGCTCATCGTATTTCCACGTGATCTCAACTGCGACGACCTCGCCTGCGTCTGAAACATCGACGCGCAGTCCGGTTTCGATGAAGATATGCGGATGGGCCAGCGCCCGCAGGGGCAGGCCAGCCAGAAGCACAACGATCAGAGCAAGAATATGTTTCATGCGCTCCAAGGTAGGCTCGCAGCGCGCAGGTCTCAAGCGGTGTTCACAAAAGACTAACGTTTGCGCGTGTCCGGGTGCAGGGCTTTGCCCAGAATGTGATCCGAACTGTGGATCACGTGATGCGCTTGTCCCACGATCAGAGGATCGGGTTGACCGACAAGATCATGGTCTTTGCCCGGGTAGTCCAGCGACGCCAGAAAATGCGTAATGCACCCAAGCCGCGCTCGCTTCTTGTCATTGGACTTCACCACAGTCCAAGGCGCGTCTGCTGTGTCCGTGTAAAAGAACATCGCCTCTTTGGCTTCGGTGTAATCATCCCAACGCCCAAGACTGGCCTTGTCAATTGGAGACAGCTTCCATTGCTTCAAAGGGTCCGTCTCCCGGCTGTCAAACCGCGCTTTTTGTTCGTCCTGCGTGACAGAGAACCAGTACTTGTAAAGCCGGATACCTGAACGCACCAGCATGCGCTCCAGATCGGGTGTTTGGCGCATGAATTCCAGATACTCATTGGGTTCGCAGAACCCCATCACGCGCTCAACACCTGCGCGATTGTACCAGCTTCGATCATACAGAACGATCTCTCCCGAGGTGGGCAAATGATCGATGTAGCGCTGGAAATACCATTGCCCGCGTTCTTCATCCGTCGGCTTGTTCAGCGCAACAACCCGGGCCGTGCGTGGATTAAGGTGCTCGGTAAAGCGTTTGATCGTGCCGCCTTTTCCCGCCGCATCCCGGCCTTCGAACAGTAGCACGAATTTCTGCCCTGTCTCCTGCGCCCAAAGCTGCACCTTGAGCAGTTCTGCCTGCAGCTTGGCCTTGCGATCCTCATAGCTGCGTTTGCTCAACTTGGTGTCATAAGGATACTGCCCGTTTTCGAAACTCCTTCGAATGTCGTCGCGCGAGGGCGTCGCTGGCTGAGGCGGCGTTACCTCAGGTGCGGGCACAACCGCAGGCTTTACGGTGCGGCGGGCAGTGGCAGTGGCGGTGTTTGGCTTGGTCTCGGACATGTGCGGCTCCTCTTTGCGCCAGTTTGACATGTCCGACACCGTGCGACCTTGATCTTCATCAAACCCACGGTCTGTTCCGCTGCGTCACGGCACTGGCGCTTTTCCAACCAGAGGTTAGGGTGGTTGCCAAGTGATCGGACGAAAGATCGCATCTGTGAACCACAGGAGAGGACCCAACCCATGACGACATATCGTGCTGCATTGACATTTGGTCTGGCAACCGGGCTTGGCGCCACCAGTCTGGCCGCTGAAAACCGTATCGACACCGTGCGACCTGACGCGCCTGAACTGGCCGCACATGGCGGGTATGCCGTAGGGGTGCGCACACTGGAGTTGTCAGACCCGGAGCGGATCGATGTTCTGAACGTTACCGATGATGCGATCCCGACCTATGACCGCCCGCTGACGGTGGAATTGTGGTATCCCGCCGCAGACGGCACCGAAGCCGGCACTGTCTATGATACCGTGACCCGTGCTCCATCGGTTGCGACGCAACTGCATGGTATGGCATCGCGT
>CAZDXI010000447.1:0-2547 GCA_964509095.1 uncultured Rhodobacterales bacterium | reverse complement strand
CGGTACGATTGATGAACGGAGACTGGACCGCAATCGACATCGTTCAGGATGGTGATGGTAATGCTGTCGACATCCTGAAACCACAGAGCAAACGCCGACGCGCCCTGCTGCGAAAATTTCCTCCAGCCAGCATCGGAATCCATCTGATTGCCGGAAGCCGCGGACCGATCTCTCCGAAGATACGATGGGCGTTTAAAACGAGCCTCAAAAGTCTCAGTGAGCGACTGTCACCCGAAGCGAATTCAGGCAGCCCGACGGGAGGCCAACCAAACCGACCAACAACCGCAGCCGAGAAGCTCCGCGTGATTTCCGCCAGCGATGAGATGGTCGACGGAGTAGGTGATGGGGCAGTCACTATAGAGAGCGCGACCTTGGTGAAAAATCGGGCGGCGTCGACGCACATCATCGAAACCGGGCACAGCGGGTTCCTGTCCAAATCGAAAACGCAGGAAGAAATGCTCGACTGGATAATTAAGCAGCTACAACACCGTTCAAAATGAAGTGATCTCCAATATTCTGACGGCCGTTTGGCCCTGTGTTTTCGACCAACACAACTTTATTCGTGAAGGATGGTGTGGTGAAGCGAGAGAACCGTTCTGCCCACGCCATTGAAATGGGCGGCGTTTTTCCGCTTGGAACGATTTTCCATTCAGCGAGCGTTCCGCAGGACACTGACTCACGCGAAATGTGGTGTATGTGGACTCGCTCAAACAACTCGATGCTGCAGAATTCGTTTTCCTTGACCCGGACAATTCCGTTTCTGAGCAGTCAAGGAAATCCGTTCGAGGTGGAAAATGGGCATCGGTCACAGAGGTTCTAGGATTCGCCACAACCGAGAGATCCGTCGCGTGGATCAGCCATCCGCGACAAATCCAAAGGTCCGCGCACCATCACCGTAAGATGGCGAAATTCAAACAAATGCCCGGGGAGTTCTACTCCGTGTACCAAGGGCATATTGGAATTCACTTCCTCCTCTGCGAACAGCATCGCGGCATTGCCTCGCAACTGCAGAAGCTCGTTCGGAGCGGAATGGATTCCTCATTGGGTTTGTGGCGATACGCAGATTCAATCGGTGTTTTTCTTAATATGGATGCACCACCCGCCCAGAAGAACAAACCGATTCAGCCATAGTTGACGACACGTGGGAGTTTCGGGATGCCGTTTGTACCGTTCGACGGGAATTCGAATCAGAAGGGGCTAAAACCCGCCCCTGGTAGCGACAATCTTGCGAATTGAGCTGAGCTTTCCAAAGGAGCCAGCAACCGACAGATTCAAGCGGTTCCTGCGGTGTTCAGAGTTGTGGAGTAATGTCAGGTTGCGAAGCGCGTTGGGACGTTCTTTCGAATTGGCTTGTGACGCTGTTGGTCTACTTCGCAGCCCGGTCGCCCCTTATGTCATGCGATTGTATCCGCAAGGACGAACTCCAGATCGGGCTTTCGGTAACCCTCGGACTTCTCGGCTTTGCCGAGTTCTCCCTGGCGTTGGGCGGCTTTGCTCATGTTGGATTGGTGAACCTCGTCAAAGATGCGGCTCAGTGGCATCCCAGATGAGACGGCGTCTCCGAGGAGGACGTAGTAGCGGTCGCCCATCGCGTCTGCCGCAGCGACCCGGTCCTCGTCCGCATGAGCTTGTAACCACTCGGCTGTTTCCTCGAGTGTTAGGCAAAGTCGGCAGAGCAACTCGTCGTCGGATGCGAGCGCTTTGATCTCATCGTGGAGCGAAGTGATTCTGGCAACTGCTCGTTCGCACTTCGCCCTATCGCAGGGAAGTAGAGCCGGTGCCGTTTCACGCCTCGCTCCAATGCGGTCGTGGAACGCGGCTACGTTGTGCAGGTGTTGGTTCAGCTGTGACATGGTGTTCCTCCGTGGTGGTGGTTCAGATTCAGGGGCGGATTGTTCGACGTGATTGACTCGTTGAATCACGTGCGATTTCATTGGTTGCGTGGCGACGCGAGCCGGAGCTATCTCAGCCGCTTCGTCTGCAGAACCGTAACCGAGTTCCCGTATTGAGCCTTGACGAGCTTCGTGGCGTGACCTGCGTCGCTGGCCTGAACCTGCGTTTTTGAAACGCGACCGCCGATGCGAATCTTGACTTCGAATGTGTACATTTCGGGGGTTCCAAATCGAGTTGCGAAGAGTTCTGAATAGGTACATGTTGCGGAAAACGTCTTCGCGTTAACTCTGCGCGACTGGCCGCACCCCCTGTATTTGCCGTAACTCTCGACAGAGCTATGACTTAAAACTTCTATTTTCCTTTACTTGAAGGCTGCGTTTCGGTGCCAATTGAATGGACAGGCAAACAGGTTTTGGGTGTCTTCGCAGGGGATGAATAATGAACGCAAATGACGAACGGTTCCTCAACGGCCAACATCGTAGGAGCTTCGCCAGCCGGTCACATTCTCCGAGCGGAGAAGTCTGATAGCTAAAGAAAAGACGACTACCGCCGCCCGGTTTCCCGGACGGCGGTTCGCTTGGTCGTTTTATCTGCGTCGGCGGCGGCCGTGGTTTCGGCCTACTCGGTAGGCGGCTTTGGAGCCGGCTCGTTTTC
>CAZDXI010000446.1:0-2550 GCA_964509095.1 uncultured Rhodobacterales bacterium | reverse complement strand
TCGATGGAAGTGAATGGTCGTGCAGTGTCTGGTGCTGCGGAGGGTCGGACGTTATTGAGCGGGTTTTTGCGCGATGAGTTGGGATTGACCGGGACGCATGTTGGGTGTGACACGAGCCAGTGTGGGGCGTGTGTTGTGCATGTGAATGGCGAGGCTGTGAAGGCGTGTTCGATGTTGGCGATTGAGGCGGACGGAGCCACGGTTGCGACGATTGAGGGTATGGCGAATGCGGATGGCAGCCTCAGCGTGATTCAGCAGGCGTTTCAGGATCATCACGGGCTTCAGTGCGGGTTCTGCACGCCGGGCATGGTGATGTCTGCGGCGGCGTTGCTCAAGGAGAACCCCAAGCCCAGCGAGGCAGAGGTGCGGCATTATCTTGAGGGCAATATCTGCCGCTGCACGGGGTACCATAATATCGTCAAGGCGATCATGGCGGCCTCTGGTCAGGATGTTGCAGCGGTTGCTGCGGAATAAGAACGGGTTAGCTCATCGCGCCTGATGGCGCGCCTCGCGGTGATGTGTTGCGAGGCACGCCTGCAAGGGCGTGATTGAGCGTCAACAGGATTTCAGGGAGGAAGACATGCCGAAGGACAGTGGCATTGGCGCAAGCGACAAGCGGCGCGAGGACATACGGTTTCTGACAGGGGCCGGGAATTACACGGATGACATCAATGTAAACGGGCAGGCGTATGTGTACTTCCTGCGCTCTGATGTGGCGCATGGGACGATCACATCGATCGACACCGGCGCGGCAGCCGCGATGGACGGGGTTGTGCGCATCTTTACCGGTGCCGACTTTGAAGGCGTGGGCGGATTGCCCTGCGGCTGGCAGGTGACGGACAAGCACGGCGAGCCGATGCAGGAACCGGCGCACCCGATCATCGCCCAAGGCAAGGTGCGCCATGTGGGTGAGATCGTGGCAGCGGTTGTGGCCGACAGTCTGGAACAGGCGCGCGATGCTGCTGAGGCGATTGATGTGGATATCGATGAACTCCCGGCTGTGGTTGATATGAAGGCCGCACTGGCGGACGGATCCACCAAGGTGCATGACGATCTGACCTCCAACCTCTGTTATGACTGGGGTTTTGTGGAAGAGAACAAGGCTGCTGTGGACGAGGCGGTCGCCAATGCCGCGCACGTGACCACGCTGGAGCTGGTCAACAACCGTCTTGTGGCCAACCCGATGGAGCCCCGCGTCGCGGTGGGCGATTACACGCGCCACAATGACGAAAGCACGCTCTATACCACGTCCCAGAATCCGCACGTGATCCGGCTTTTGATGGGGGCGTTTGTGCTGGGCATCCCGGAACACAAGCTGAGGGTTGTCGCGCCAGATGTGGGCGGCGGTTTTGGCACGAAGATCTTCCATTATGCCGAGGAAGCCTTCTGCACCTTTGCGGCCAAGGCGTGTAACCGCGCGGTGAAATGGACATCAAGCCGCTCGGAAGCGTTCATCTCGGATGCGCATGGGCGTGATCACGTGACCAAGATCGAACTGGCGCTGGACAGCGATCACAAGTTCACCGCGTTGCGCTGTGAGACACACGCCAATATGGGGGCTTACTTAAGCACCTTTGCGCCGTCTGTGCCGACCTGGCTGCACGGCACACTGCTGGCAGGCAACTACACCACGCCGCTGGTCTATACCAATGTGAAGGCCGTGTTCACCAACACGGTGCCTGTGGATGCCTATCGCGGGGCCGGGCGCCCCGAGGCGACGTTCCAGCTGGAGCGCGTCATCGACAAGGCGGCACGCGAACTGGGCGTGGACCCGGTGGAGCTGCGGCGTCAGAACTTCATCCGCGAGTTCCCCTATGCCACGCCGGTGGCGGTGGAGTACGACACGGGCGATTACGACGCGACCATGGACAAGATGCTGGAACTGGCGGATCGCGACGGGTTCGCGGCACGCCGGGCCGCGTCTGAGGCCAACGGCAAGCTGCGCGGCTTTGGGATGAATTGCTTTATCGAGGCTTGCGGCATTGCGCCGAGCAACCTCGTGGGGCAACTGGGCGCACGCGCGGGTCTGTATGAATCCGCGACCGTGAGGGTCAACGCCACGGGCGGGCTGGTTGTGATGACAGGCAGCCATTCCCATGGGCAGGGTCACGAGACGACCTTCCCGCAGGTCATCGCAGAGATGATCGGGATCGATGCGAGCATGATCGAGATCGAACATGGTGATACCTCCAAGGCGCCGATGGGCATGGGCACGTATGGCTCGCGCTCGATCGCGGTCGGCGGGTCTGCCATGGTGCGCGCGGCGGAGAAGATCATCAACAAGACCAAGAAGATCGCCGCCCACCTGATGGAAGCCTCTGAGGCCGACATCGAACTCAAGGATGGCACGTTCAGCGTGGCGGGTACGGACAAGTCCGTGGCCTGGGGCGATGTGTGTCTGGCAGCGTATGTGCCGCATAACTACCCGCTGGAGGATATCGAGCCGGGGCTTGAGGAAACCGCGTTCTATGATCCATCCAACTTTACATACCCGGCGGGCGCCTATGCCTGCGAGGTGGAGGTCGACCCGGAGACCGGCGTGGTCAGCAT
>CAZDXI010000445.1:523-2575 GCA_964509095.1 uncultured Rhodobacterales bacterium | reverse complement strand
CGAAAAAGCCCGGCAGGATTCCCATATAAAACAGGATCGCTTTGGGGTTGCCGAGGATCGCAACAACCCCTGCCAAGAAGCCTGCGACCATCCCCGGTCGGGTCAGGCGGCTGTCGGTTGTGATTTCCTTGTCGGCAGAGCGGATGACCGACCAGCCAAGATATAGGAAAAAGGCACAGGCGACCCAGCGCAATATCGTGAGCGTTCCCTCGTATTCCGAGGTGATCCAGCTGAGGCCAAGGATCGCCAGAAGCGGCCAGACAACGTCCCCAACCGCAACACCCAGCGCCAGTGGCCACGCGCTTTGGAAGCCGCCAGAGACTGCGCGCGCGAGCAAGGCAAGCCAGACCGGGCCCGGGGTCAGGAACAGGATCAGTAAAGCGCCAGAGTATAGGATCAGATCAAACGTTGAGACAGTCATGCAGGCACCACCTGCGAAACACCATCTTGTTCTGTGACGAGCAAGCTCTGAGCCCGCTCACCCAGTTCTGAAAAAAGCTCAGGCCCAGTACCTGTCATCCACGCTTGCGCTCGGAGTGCGCAAATCTCGTCATACAAGGCCGCACGGCGATCTGCATCCAAATGCGCGGCCACCTCATCAAGTAACAACAGCGGCGGTGTACCCACATCCTCTGCCAAGGCGCGGGCATTGGCGAGGATCAGTGAGACCAGAAGCGCCTTCTGCTCCCCGGTGGAGCAATCCTTGGCAGGAACACCCTTAGCGGCAAACACCCCATAAAGATCGGCGCGATGCGGACCAACAAGCGTGCGGCCTGCTGCAATGTCTCGCGGGCGGCTGTCTTCGAAGGCGGTGCGCAGCGCGTCAGCGTTGTCAGGCATGTCGCCTTCGGTTTGGGTCAATTCCAGTTCGGCAGCAGGAAAGGCTGTCTCTGCGCCGTGTTGAGCCTCCGTAAGACGAGCGACGGTGCGCAGACGTGCAGCATGCAAGGCAGCACCGCTATCCGCCATGTGTCCTTCAAGCGCTGTGTACCACGACGCATCCCGAACCATATCCTTGAGCAATCGGTTCCGCTCTCGCATCGCTTTCTCGTACGTGAGGGCATGCTCTGCGTGCTCAGGTTCAAAACTCAACACCATCCGGTCCAGAAATCGCCGACGCCCCTCCGCTCCTTCGATCCATAGGCGGTCCATCGACGGAATGAGCCACAGAACTCTGGTGATCCGGCCCAAGGCTATCTGAGACGCTGCCTTCTCGTCGATGCGGACTTGCCGTGCTGCGCCGTTCTCAGACCACGTTTCGATTTCATGTGGCTGCCCCTGAGATGTGAACACGGCTTTCAGCTTCCAGCCCAAGGCTTCTGGTCGGCGTGTCATGGTTTCTGCACTTGCTCTGCGCAGACCTCGTCCCGGGGAAAGGAGTGAAACCGCCTCAAGAATGTTGGTTTTTCCCGCTCCGTTTGGACCGAAAATTGCGACAGGACGCGCATCGACATCCAGAACCGCGCGCTTGTGCGACCGAAAATGGGATAGTGTCAGTGAGGTCAGGGCGAGGGTCATCACAGGCGCGCCATTTTCTTGTTAAGAAAATGAGTCAGAAAACGTCAAATTTTCTTCCGCGTCACACCCGCATCGGCATGACGACATAAACTGCGCTGTGGTCATTGCCTTCCCGCATCAGCGTGGGATCCCCAGAGGAATTGAACATAAAGACGGCGTTTTCACGATCCACCTGACTGGCAATTTCCAAGAGGTACTTCGCGTTGAACCCGATCTCTAGCTTCTCGTCCCCATAGGCCACCGCAAGTTCTTCTTCTGCGGCGCCGCTATCGGGCGCATTCACTGACAACACCAAGCGATCCTCGTCCAGCGCCATTTTCACGGCGCGGGATCGCTCGGACGAGACTGTTGCCACCCGGTCGACCGCTTTTGCAAAGTCGGACGCGTCCACTTCCATCTTGCGTGTGTTCCCTTGTGGGATGACGCGCGTGTAGTCCGGGAATGTCCCATCGATGACCTTGGACGTCAGCGTGATATCAGGTGTGGCAAAACGCACCTTGGTTTCCGACACGGAGACCGCAATTTTCATCTCAT
>CAZDXI010000445.1:0-513 GCA_964509095.1 uncultured Rhodobacterales bacterium | reverse complement strand
GTTTTGCGCGGCACGATCACACCCGGCATATCACTTGCGCCTTCGGGCAGGTCCGCATCGATACGCGCCAACCGGTGCCCATCCGTCGCCACACAACGCAACACCTGTCCGCCTTCCGCATCGGAGACATGCATATAAACGCCGTTCAGATAGTACCGGGTCTCTTCTGTGGAAATCGCGAATTTCGACTTGTCGAACAAACGCCGCAGAACCGGAGCCGGAGCGGAGAAGTTTGCCGAGTATTCCGACGAGGCCATGACCGGGAAGTCTTCTTTGGGCAACGTCGCTAGGGAAAAGTTGGAACGTCCGGCCTCAACAGTCAGCCGTCCCGCAGCGGAGTCCGCTGTCAGGGTCACTTGCGCCCCATCAGGCAGTTTGCGAACAATTTCATGCAGAGTGGTTGCGGCAACTGTCGTTGCTCCGGCGCGTTCCACCATCGCGGCGGCTTTGTCCACGACCTCAATGTCGAGGTCGGTGGCGCGGAAGGTCACATCATTGCCTTCGGCTTCGATC
>CAZDXI010000444.1:0-2613 GCA_964509095.1 uncultured Rhodobacterales bacterium | reverse complement strand
CGCGTTGAGCCGCATCTATGAATTGGCACAAGGCGGCACAGCAGTTGGCACAGGGCTCAACACGAAACCCGGTTGGGCCGAAGCCGTCGCTGACCATATGGCCAACATTACCGGCCTGCCCTTTGTGACGGCCCCGAACAAATTCGAAGCTCTCGCGGCACATGACGCGATGGTGGAGATATCTGGCGCATTGAAAACAGTCGCCGCGTCGCTGTTCAAGATTGCGAATGATATCCGCCTGCTTGGCTCTGGCCCGCGCTGTGGCTTGGGTGAATTGGTTTTGCCCGAAAATGAACCAGGCTCCTCCATTATGCCCGGCAAAGTGAACCCGACCCAGTGTGAGGCACTGACGCAGGTTTGCGCCCATGTGATGGGCAATGACGCGGCGGTGGGTTTTGCCGGGTCGCAAGGTCATTTTGAACTGAACGTGTACAAACCGATGATGGCCTATAACGTGCTGCAATCCATGCAATTGCTGGGCGACGCAGCCAGCGCGTTCACTGACAATCTGGTGGACGGTCTTCAAGCGGACGAAGTGCGCATCGACAAGCTGATGCGCGAGAGCCTTATGCTGGTCACCGCATTGGCGCCTGAAATCGGCTACGACAACGCAACGAAAGTGGCCAAGACGGCCCACAAGAATGGCACGACCCTGATCGAAGAAGCGGTGAAACTGGGCTTTGTCACAGAAGAACGCTTCAACGAAGTCGTCCGTCCGGAGAACATGACAGGCCCCAAATGAGCAAGGTTATCAACCTGAACAAAGCCCGCAAGGCCCGTGCCCGCGATGACCGTCGCGCGCAAGCAGATGAGAATGCGGTGAAGTTCGGGCGAACGAAAGCTCAGAAAGGCATCGAGGGCGCCGAAGCTGATAAAGCGGCCCGCGAACTCGATGGGCACAAGCAAGACGAATGAGCGCGCGGCCCGTCAAACGCTCTTTGACATTGAAAGGTCACCGCACGTCGGTGTCCTTAGAAGACGCCTTCTGGACGGCCTTTCGCGAGATCGCTGCCGAAGATGGCAAAGCCATCAACGAACTGGCCGCAGAGATTGACGCCGCACGGGGAACGGAGGCCGGGTTGGCCTCCGCTATCCGTGTGTTTGTGCTAAACCGGTATCGACCTTAAGCATCGCCCGTTGCTGACATTGTCTGTCAGGCAGAGGCTTTCGGTTAGGCAGAAGCTTGGTGAATCTGGTTGATATTTGCACCAATGGCGGCTGCGAATTCCGCATCTGACATCTGTTTTTGCAGACCTTCTGTCAGTGCCCGGCTGAAACTTGCAATCATCTTGCCGTTCTGTGCCAGCAGATCACACGCCTCTTGTGTGGAATACCCACCGGACAGCGCAACAACGCGAATGACACGCGGATGATCTGCCAACACGTCATAGAAGTTAGCTTCGGATGGCAAGGTCAGTTTCAACATCACATCCTGATCCGCGTTCAGGCTGTTGAGTTCCGCCAAAATCGCATCGCGCATCAAAGCCTCGGCTTCGGCTTTGGTTTCGGAATGAATGTTCACTTCCGGCTCCACAATCGGCACCATGCCGTGGGAACAGACCTGCCGCGCGACGTCGAACTGCTGCGCAACCACGGCGTTGATCCCTTCGGCATTCGCCTCGTGAATAACCGAGCGTTCCTTGGTTCCGAAAATCCCCATGGATTTTGAGCGCTTAAGAACGTCATCCAATCCCGGCATTGGTTTCATGATCTGCGCCCCGTTTGCCTGATCTTCGAGCCCTTTGTCGATCTTCAGGAAAGGTACGATATGTTTCGTTCCCCAGAGGAACTCAGCCACGGGAGTGCCGTTGATCGACTCGTTCAAGGTCCGTTCAAACAGGATTGCGCCGATCACCTTGTCGCTGGTGAAGTCAGGCGCCAGGATGATACGTTCACGCATGTTCTGGATTTCAGCGAACATTTCTTCTTCGGATCCGTAGGTGGAGGCATCCACTCCGTACAATCCAAGAGCCTTTGGCGTTGATCCACCGGATTGATCCAAAGCCGCAATAAACCCGGCCGCATTTTGCATCTGTGCGCGCATCTTTTCGAAATCTGACATACCCAACTCCACGTGATTCCTTAACTTTTTGTCCTATTAGTCCAAGCCGGACTGATTTGATACATGTTAGCGGCTGACAAGCCGCAGCCGAATGCCGGATTTGCTGCGCACCGTCAGATGTGCAACCGGGACCGGCACGTCCCCGTCTATCGCCTCTACCTGCAGGTCACGCAGGATATGAGCCAGTAACAGCGGCCCCTCGACCATCGCGAAACCTGCTCCGGTACACACCCGCGCCCCGGCAGAAAACGGGATAAATGCATCGCGCTGACAATGCGCTCCGTTCTCGGTGCTCCAACGCGCGGGTTCAAAGCCATCCGGGTTGTCCCAAAGCCGTTGATGTCGGTGCAAATGCCAAGGCGACAGAACAATCTGGCTGCCCTTTGGAACCGCGCGATCCCGGAACTGTTCAGGGCAAGATGCTTCGCGCACCATCATCGGTACGGGCGGATAAAGCCGCAGCGCCTCGCGAAACACGTCGCGCGTGACCTTCAGCTTTGACATCACGGCAAAGTCGCAGGCCTTTAGCTGGGCGGCTTCCTCTGCAACAC
>CAZDXI010000443.1:0-2622 GCA_964509095.1 uncultured Rhodobacterales bacterium | reverse complement strand
CATCAGGTGTCGCCCTTCGGCGCGCGTGGGGCCAACTCGGGCGTGCAGGATGCGGACAATCTTGGCTGGAAGCTGGACCTGATCTTACGAGGTTTAGCACCGGAAAGCTTGCTCGACAGTTACAACGCCGAACGTGTCTTTGCTGCGGATGAAAACATACTCAACTCCACACGGGCCACGGATTTCCTGACACCCAAAAGCGATGTCAGCATGACGTTCCGCAATGCAGTTCTGAACCTCGCCGGGAAACACCCGTTTGCGCGTACGTTGGTGAATTCTGGTCGTCTGAGCGTGCCTTGCGTCTATGATGATCTGCCGGGGTTTGGCCCGGATGCCTTGCCCGGTGGACCCGCGCGTACGCGTCCCGGAGCGCCTTGCCCGGATGCACCGTTGGGCAATGGGTTTCTGCTCGATGATCTGGATGGTCAGTTCCTTTTGCTGGTGCTTAACACCGACGCGCCAGATGTATCAGAGGTCGATGGCGTGCCTGTCGCGACAAGATCTGTGACGGTCTCTGGTGAAGCGGCAACGCGGTACCTGGGTGATGCCAAACAGGCGATCTACCTCCTGCGTCCCGATCAGCATGTGCTTGCACGTTGGGCTCATGTGGACGCGTCGGAAGTCGCAAACGTCATCCGAGCCGCGTTAGGGAAGGGATAATTGTAATGGCCCTAACACTTGATCCAAACCTCAGTGACCCAGATGGGTTTTACGACGCGCTGATCCAAGCGCATGACAGCCTGACCTCTGAAGAAAGCGATGCGTTCAACGCTCGCCTGATCCTGATCCTTGCCAACCAGATTGGGGATAAGGACACACTGCTCGCTGCTTTGAAGGCCGCGCGCTAGTAACGGATCAGCGGTGCGTCTTTGCGGATGTAAAGCGGGTGCTTTGCCGCGCCAGACTTGTTGTGCCCCAGACACATCAGAGGTTTGTCCAAGCTGCGCAAAGCGTCGAGCGTTTCAGCCTCAAGGTCAGCATAACGTGGGTGCACATTTCCTGACGCCATAACAATCGTTTCGGCCTCAATCGCCATTTCGACGACGATACGCAGGTTTTCCGGGCTGCGGGCAAGGTTCGGATCGCCGGGGATGTCCTTGGGTGACGTCGCGCGCCAGTCCAGCACATTGCCTTTCAGATAGCGCGTAAATCCCCAATCGCGCGCGAAACAAAGCTCTCTGTGACAAGTGGGATCGGAGATGTCTCCGCCTGCGACCGACGGGTTCAAACCGACGAAAAGAACACTGCGGCCACGTCCCCAATCACGGCTCAACGCATGGCGATACCGACCACAGGGAGAAAACACGGCATCCCCCAGCACGTCGGGCGGCAGGGACAGGCGGGATTTTCCGCCGGGATCGTGAGTGGCGTTTGTGTTCACATCTGTGACCCTGACGTGATTCCGGCCCGCCTGCAATGGACGGGCCGGGGTCCGGTCGTGAGTGGTGTGGTTTATTCAGCCGGAACGGAATGTGTGATCCGGCGTTTGGGCAGGTCAAATACGACCCCGCGGGCTTCCATAATCCATGCGGCAACAAGCGCGTAGACAATGTGACCCCAGAAGGCGACCCATGTGATCCCAGTAAAGCCAAGGAAAGGTTTATTCCCGGTAACCAAATGCGCCATCACGTAAAGAGCAAAGACCCACAGAGCGATACCGTAGGCGACAGCAGTGATGCTCCAATGCAGACGCGGCAAAATCGCGCGTTGCAATGGGCGGGCAACGAAAGCCCAGCCAACGGCATAGAAAATCAAACCTGTCAGCGCATGCAGCAGATGTGCTGCGCCAGATGGATTGGCGCCAAAGATCGCTTTTAGCGACGCGCCCGCCAGTCCGACGGGGGCCAGTTTGGCATAGCCGAACAACGGGCTGAGTGCTTGGCCGAAGGCGTCAAAGGCAATAGTCGCAAATGCGCCGGCGGTCAGAATGGAAATGGTGGTGTTCCGGATGGAAGTGGGGTGTGTCATGTCGCGTCCTCTTCTGTTGTGCTGCAAAAGAGGTGAGGGCGGTCAGGTGGACACAAAAGCCCTTGTCACGCATCTGGGATCACATTGCGCGGTTCTGAAACATAACCTTGTAACAATTGGTCCAAGCGCTGACAGACCTGTGACAATCACAACAGGCTGTAACAATTGGGCTAACCGACGTGTTTCAGGTGAGGTTGAACACCCGGCTGGGATGTAACTCCCCAGCCTTATAGGTGCCCACTGCAACGGGTGCGCCGTCCAGCGACGCCCAGCATGTTTCGCCATATTCGGCGTCCGCTGCGATCACCATGCCGGGGTTGCCGTTGCGCAAGCGCGTGGCGCCTTCCGGGGTGGCTTTGACCTCGGGAAGGGCGTCCAGCCCGGTTTCCAGCGGCAACAGGTGTTCATCCAACGCGGGGTCCTGCGCAAGGCGTTCAATCTCGTCAAACGTGATCCCGTTTTCCGCCTCAAATGGACCGGACCACGTGCGGCGCAGCTTCAGGACATGCCCATGACACCCCAACGCATCCCCTAGATCACGGGCGATGGCGCGGACATAGCCACCTTTGCCACATGTCATCTCTAGTTCCACATGATCATCCCGAACGCTATGCCGAAATCTCGCGCCAGCTTTACAAGCCCGGCGCAATCAAC
>CAZDXI010000442.1:0-2623 GCA_964509095.1 uncultured Rhodobacterales bacterium | reverse complement strand
TGCAGGCTGTCCAGAGGCACACCGAAGTGGCTCATGTGACGGATGAAGCTGTAATGCGCCGCTGTGCCCAGAGGAACTGCAACTTTCTTGCCAGCCAGCTCGCCTGCGGAATCTTTGTCGATTTCCAAGTCTTTGTGCACGGCACAGCCTTGGTTTTCGGCATAGCTCACGGCCACGTCGACCAGCTGAAGGTCCTGACCACCGGAGGTCGCAACCACGAAGGGCGGCAGACCTTGGGACAGAGCGATCTGAACGTCACCGGACGCCATCGCAGCGGACATCGCAACACCGGTCTCGAAGGACACCCAGTTCACTTTTACGCCCAGCTCTTCATCGTAAGTGCCTGCGGCTTTGGCTGCCATTGCAGGCATCGGCCATTCGAGGAAGTAGGCAACGGTGATTTCGTCCATTGCGAACGCGGCATGCGCGCTCATCGACATTACGGCGCTGGCCGCTGCTGTCTGAAGCAGTTTTTTCATGGTAAACTCCCAATTCTCCAACCGTGATTAGGCCACGGCTTTTTGATTGTTTTTGCCGCACGGGTTCGCGCCACAAAAGGTTGTCGAGCCAATTCGACCCGATTGACGCGCTGACTGTAGGCAGAGATGTCGCAGCGTTGCAATCCCTCATCCGTCAAGCTGCATGGCATTTTCCGTGCAATTCGGCGCGTGCACAACCTGCAGTCAAAATCCGTTTTGCACAAAGGTCCAGAACGAGACTGGGCATAAGTCCAGTTCAGGTTTTCGGGCGACGTGATTCCCAGGAATCCTGCTGCCGCATCACGGCCATGGCCATCCCTGCCCCAAGAACCTGAGGCGTCCGGAACTGGTAGCCTTTGATCGTGGACACGGGGAACGGCAAATCCTCGGGCGCCGTGCCAAGCGCACGATCTGCCAGAACCTTGCCCATCGCATGACCCATTGCGACACCCCGGCCATTGTAACCCAGCCCGGCAATCAGGCCGGGTTCCGGCTCATGGAAGTGGGGAACTTTGTCGGCTGTCAGGGCAATGTAGCCACCCCAACGATACTTCCACGTCACGCCTTCCAAAGAGGGAAACAACCGCGCAGCGTCTTTCAGAACCCAGCTAAACCCGCCGATCCCACCCAGCGCCTGACGGAAGCCAGTGCCGCCAAAGACCATCTGACCACCAGGTTCACGACGCGAATACATAATCAGGCGCCGCGTGTCAGACACTGTATGGCCTTGGGGCAGGATCGGACCAATCTGGTCGTCTTCCAAAGGATCCGTTGCGATCTGGATCGGCGACAACGGCAGGACCGAGGCCGCGAGGCCCGGGATCAACTGGTCTGTATAGCCGTTGGTGGCCGCAATCACCTTGTCCGCGATCACTCGGTTTCCGTTCACACTAAGGTGCCAAAGGCCGTCCTTGCGCTCCATCAGGTTGACGGGGGAATAGGAAAAGATGCGCGCTCCGGCCCGGACAGTCGCATCACCAAGCCCCCGAACCAGAGCCATCGGTTGTACCGCCCCACCCCGGGGGGAGATCGTGGCCGAGTCATAGCCCGCCATGCCTGTCATCTTGGATACATCATCGCCGTCGATAAATTCGAACTCGGCGCCGAACTGGTTCCAGAGCTTCGCATTGCGGCGCGAGGTGTCACGCGCTGCAGAGCTATGGTCCGCACGGACCCAGCCTTTTTGGCGCGCTTCACAGCGGATTTGATGCTTTTCAATCAGTTGGAACAGGGCATCGGCAGAGCCAAGGGACAGGTCCACCATACGTTCAAAGTAAGTATCCCCTACTGCGGCACGCAGGTCGTCCGGTTCCGTCACAGGCAGCATTGGATTGACTTGCCCGCCATTGCGACCGGAAGCCCCGTGACCGACATACTTGGCATCCAACACGATCACGTTCGAGCCGTTTTCCGCCAGATGCAGGGCTGCGCGCAATCCAGTGAAGCCAGCCCCGATCACCGCCACATCGACCCGCAGGTCTTCGTTCAGCGCCGGTTCGTTTTCCCGTGCAGGCGCGGTGACTTCCCAAAATGAATTGAAATTCTCCATAGCGCGGCTCCCAGCGGTGACGTGGGCAAGACGGTTACGCAAAGAACCGCACAAGGCAAGGCAGGTTAGCCTCTTGCGGACTTGCGAGAATCGTCAAAATCCTAAAAAATCATGAACAGAGGCAAATTCTGGCCTTACCAGTTATGCGCGTCTGGCCCTAATATTGGCCTGCTATTTCTGGCGATTATTGCGTATTGAACATTCCGCCCGACTCACCTGTGGGCGGCCCCGCCACACCAGATAGGAGATGCCCCAATGATGGACGGCACCTTTAACGAAAATGACCTGAGCCGCGTGATTGAAGCTGACCGCGCGAATGTCTGGCACCACCTGATCCAGCACGCACCGTTCTTTGATGGCGGCGATCCGAAGATCATCGTCGAAGGCAAAGGCACCCGCGTCTGGGACCAGCACGGCGTGGAACATATCGACGCCGTGTCCGGCGGGGTGTGGACGGTAAACGTGGGCTATGGCCGGGAAACCATCGCCAAGGCCGTGCACGACGCGATTCTGAAGATGAACTTCTTTGGCGGCACCGTGGGCTCGATCCCCGCCGCGCTGTTTGCCGAAAAGCTGCTGACCAAGATGCCGGGAC
>CAZDXI010000441.1:0-2629 GCA_964509095.1 uncultured Rhodobacterales bacterium | reverse complement strand
GCAAATGCTCCGTCCTTGCCACAGTCGACGGCAACGAAGTTGGTCGCGGATGGCAAGGGTGTGAGGCCATGTGTGGTTGCGATCTCGCCAATTCGATGACGCGCGTGATCAATGCGTGTCAGAACGTCCGCGAGCCATGCGTGATCTTGCAGCGCTGCTAAAGCGGCCGCCTGTGCGGCTCGATTGACGCCAAAATGGTTGCGCACCTTGTTAAACGCCGTGATCAGGTCTGGATGTCCGACAGCGTATCCAATACGCGCGCCGGCAAGCCCATACACTTTGGAGAACGTGCGCATACGGATCAGGCGAGGGTCATCCCACGGAATGTCCGGTCTTGCATCATCAGGCGCGCATTCGACATAGGCTTCATCCAGTAACAACAGTGTTCGGTCAGGAAGCTGGTCAAGCGCGGCAGTGATGTCGGCGCCTGTCCAATAGCTGCCCATCGGGTTGTCCGGGTTGGCAAGGTAAACGAGCTTCGCGTCGGTTTCGCGCGCTTTGGCAAACAAGGCCGTCATGTCTTCGCGGTCTTCGGCGTCGTAGGGCACTTTGTGGATCGTGCCGCCAAATCCGGCAACGTGGTAATTGAAGGTTGGATAAGCTCCATCTGATGTTACGACAGCGTCGCCCGGTCCCACGAACAGTCGCACGAGATACCCCAACAGTGCGTCAATGCCTTCGCCCACAACGATATTCTGCGGCGAACAGCCCAGATGCGTCGACAGCGCGTGGCGTAGTTCGTGGTTCTCGGGATCACCGTATTTCCAATGATCCGCCTCTGAAGCGGCCTTCATCGCTGCTGGGGAGGGGCCAAAGACGCTCTCATTGGCTCCGAGACGCGCACGAAAGAGCGCGGAGAGGGCGCGTTCCTGTGCTTCGGGGCCCACAAATGGAACGGTCGCAGGAAGGCTGTCGGCAAGCGGGGTCAGTCGAAATTGTGTCATACCAAGCTGGATACCCATCCACTTCCTACTCGGCAAGACGACACTGGTGTTAAGCGGAGCACGGCTGCGCCGCGCAAGACATGTTTTGTTGGAGCATATGGCGGCGTCACAGCCATCTGGGGGCGGGAACGCAGCGTGGGCGATTTCGCGTCAAGGGGAGAAAAATCCAAGTTTCCCCCAAGTGTTTTTCGTCCTGCATACCCATCTCAACGAGGTGGAGGATTTCATACATGGCAAAACTCACGCGACGCGTATTCCTGGCAACTGCCGCAGCGGCAAGCGGCGCAAGACTTGTGCCCCTTGGGTTGCGCTCGGCACCGGCCAAGCGCGTGCTGACATTGGTGTATGACAAATCCATTGGGGCGATGCGGGCCGTGGACCGGGTTGTGCGCTGAAGTTTTGACCCGACGTTTTGCTGGCGGTTAAGCCAGAAATGCGGTTCTTTCCAAGAACACAGAGGAGAGCCGCGCCATGACTGATATCAACCCCGATCGCGTTCAGATTAGCTATGACAATCAAATCGCGCATGTGCGTCTGACGCGTGCCGACAAAATGAATGCGGTCGATCAGGAGATGATCTCTTCCGTCATTGCCGCAGGCGAAGAGGTCGCCAAGTCGGATGCCAGAGCGGTTGTGATTTCCGGAGAGGGGCGCGCGTTTTGCGCAGGCATCGATATTACGGGCCTCGGGGCGATGGCGGGGCAGGACCCGGCGAAACTGCTGGAGCCCAGAACTCACGGGAACGGCACAACAAACCAGTGGCAAGAGGTTGCGATGGTGTGGACGCGTGTGCCGGTTCCGGTGATCGCAGCCCTGCACGGCGCGGTCTATGGTGCGGGCTGTCAGCTCGCTCTTGGCGCGGATATTCGCATTGCAAAGGAAGACATCAAACTGGCTGTCATGGAGATGAAGTGGGGCATCGTGCCAGATATGGGCGGCATGGTTTTGCTGCCTCGACTGGTGCGAGAAGACGTGATGCGCAAGCTGACCTATACCGCCTCACCGATTGATGGACAGCGGGCGCTGGACTGGGGGCTTGTCACGGAACTGGCGGATGACCCGGTGGCGGCGGCGCTGGAGCTTGCGGGCGAGATTGCGACCAAATCTCCGTCAGCGATCCGCACGGCTAAATCGTTGATCTCGATGGCCTATGAAAGTGCGTCAGAAGCGGATGTTCTGATGTCAGAGAGTGTGGAACAGGCCAAGCTGATCGGCAAACCGCATCAGATGGAAGTGATCGCCGCGCAGATGCAAAAGCGGGCGCCAAACTTCGGCTAGTGCGAAGCGAGCGCTTTTCTGAACGCCCATATAGCGCGATGGTGATGCAGCTCTATCTTTCCTACATCACGCGAATTTCAAAGATGACAGCGTCAAGGTCGCGCATGCAGGTCTGATAGGGCGGTTTCGAGGTTGCGCGTGAACGCTTCGGTATCAAATAGCGCGCAAGTCGTGCGGCCCGATATCAAACGCTGACGCAGTTCAGACAATGCGTCTGGGTCGCATGCAAGGTCCAGTGCCTTGGCTTTGTATGCCTCCGCAGTGTCTAAGACAGTCTCAGGCGTGCCGGCTGCTTGACATAGGCTGGCCGCGACCCGCGCAGCGAATTGATCCCCGGCCATGGTTATCACAGGAACGCCTGCCCAAAGTGCATCGCTGGCCGTTGTGTGTGCATTGCAGTTGAACGT
>CAZDXI010000440.1:0-2633 GCA_964509095.1 uncultured Rhodobacterales bacterium | reverse complement strand
ACCGGCGGGCACCTGCAATTTCATGGTGCCAGCAAGTTTCTTGGCCATAAGCCTGTTCCTTTCTCAACTCCGGCGTAACGCGTTGCGCCGAACATGTGTGATGTGGTTACGGTCCGGATCACGCGTGACCCTCGCCTCCCACAGGGAATCTGCCCATACGAGCAGATGCGGACGCGTACTCTGCGCGAGTGCGTTTGGCAAGGGGTTTTGGCGTCCAGCCGTTAGCTGAGGAACTGGTCGATTACCTGCTGTTGCAGTTTCTTCCCGTCTGGGTCTGCGTCGGTCTTTAGGGCACAGAACCCTTCCCCCCAGTTTGAGGTGCGCATACGGATCGGCGGATCGGCACTTTCTATGCAGCGCATTACGACGGCGGCGACCTCATCGGCGGTTTGGTAAATGTCCGTCCCGGCCTGTCGCGTTTGCGCGCCACCGATATAAGTCTGCAGGATAGGGAGGTATTCATCCTCAAGCATACCGCCGGTTTCTTCGACGTGTTTGAGCACACTGGCCGCGAATTCTGACGCGATGCCGCCCGGCTCAATCGTGCTGAAGTGGATGCCAAAAGAAGGCGTCACATAGCTGGCCAATGCTTCGGTGTAGCCTTCAACTGCAAATTTTGCAGCGCAATAGATCTCGTTGAACGGCTGCCCGACGAGACCTCCGACCGAGGAAATGGTGATCACGTGCCCGCTGCGCGCCTTGCGCATATGACCAATTACCGCCTTGGTGCAGCGCACAACGCCGTGGAAATTGACGTCCATCACCCATTGAACGTCGTCTTCGCTGGCTTGTTCCGTGGTCCGTACAAAGCCAGCACCTGCGTTATTGATCAGTGTGTCAATCCGGCCATCCTGCTGGATGATTTGCGCCACGGCCGCGTCAATGGTGCCTGACTTTTGTACGTCCAGTTCCAGTACTTCGACACTTACGCCAGCTTCTGTGACGGCGGCATCCAGTGCGGCGCGTTTGTCCAGATTGCGCATCGTGGCATAGACCTTGTGCCCCGCCTTTGCGGCCTGAATCGCAACGCTAAGGCCAAGCCCGGATGACGTACCGGTAATTAGGATGACCTTTGACATGTTGCTCTCCTCACGACTGGTTCAAAGCCTCACAATACGGTAAACGTCTGGGAACAAAAGACGGAGAGACCCAGCAGTGGTCCGGGCGAGCGAAACACCGCAATGACGCATATCTTGGCAAAGGGCATTCTAGTCGCGTTTCTGATCCTGAGCGCAGGCACCTACCTACTGCACGATCAAACGAAACAGGGTGTTCGCGATTTGGGCTTCCCGGACTTTTTCCGGGTGCAACTGGCAATGATGAAGCTGTGTGCCGCATTGGTTCTGGTGATCCCTGCGGCGCCGGTGTGGCTGCGGGACGCAAGTTATGCCGGAGTTGTGTTTTTCCTGATCACCGCAATCGTCGCGCATGCGGCGCACAAGGACCCAATCTGGCTCAACGCAATCAATGTTGTACTACTTGGGGTGTTGGTGACGTCATATCTGACGTCACCACAGTAAGGTCATACTGAACTAAGTTTGGTTACTTGGACCCGCGACGACGACGCGCCGCAAAACCCAGACCGGCCACACCCAACAGCACCAACGGAGCGGTTGCAGGCAACGGGATTGCCGCAGGCTGTGCAGACAACGCAGCATATTCGAACGCATTCACGCTGGAACGGAATGTGACCGAGTCAAACAAACCCACATCAGAGATCGTGACAAACTGCGCCGCGACGCCGGGTGTGCCTTGCACATCAAGCCCGTTGATCGTCACGACGCCTGCGCCGCCAGTCAATGTGATGTCCAGATCGTTCCACACATCCGGCGAGCCCCATAGGAAGCTCAGCGAGCTGGAGGGCGCGTCAAAGTCGTAGGTCGCGCTCGCACTGCCGCTGACCGACGTGTAAAACGCATCGGTCGCGTCTTCATCGACCGCGCATCCGCATTGATGCCACGCGCTGAGCCGGACGTTGGTGATAGAGCCTGTGACATTTTCGAACACAGTGCCCGTTGTTGTATCGGCAACCGGCATCAAGGACGCGGTGTCAGGTGCGGCGCCAATTGTAATGGTCGTCGCGGACGCCGTTCCGGCACCCAAGATCGCGACAATCGCGAGAGCAGAAAGTTTCATCAGAAAGCCCCTCTTCCCAAAAAGTTATAGAGCCCCGACCACAGTCGAGGCGAAATTCGGCATCATTAGCTAAGGTTAACAGGGGCAAATCAAGGGATTTCGCTTTTCGTTTCCACAATGGAAACAGTGGCAAAAAATGGGCGGAATTAGCTGCAATCCCGATCCGATCCCGTGCTATTTTTGAGCAGAATTTTCGGTATTGCCCCAAGACAGAAAAACGCCCGGCATTCACATCTGAACACCGGGCGTTAATAAACTTTCGGGCAATCGGCCTTAGGTCTGCTTGATCACCTGCGTGAATTCCAATTCCACAGGCGTCTCGCGGCCAAAGATCGACACGGTGACCTTGAGGCGCTGGTTCTCGTCGTCGACTTCCTCGACCATACCGTCGAAATCCTCGAACGGGCCATCGGCCACTTTGACCTTTTCGCCAATCTCGAAATGGATGAGCGTGCGGGGGGCTTCCTCGCCTTCCTGAACGCGGCCCAGGATGGCCT
>CAZDXI010000439.1:0-2634 GCA_964509095.1 uncultured Rhodobacterales bacterium | reverse complement strand
GATTGTGATCGGTGCTTGTGTGTTCAGCGACACTGCAACGTCCGAGATCACCTGCATCTCGGGTTCGGATTCCACGTTGAACTGGCGGATACCGCCTTCCAGCGCGGTCCGGATTTCGCGCGCGGTTTTTCCGACGCCGGAAAACACGATGCGCTCGCCTGGCACGCCTGCGGCCTTGGCGCGCAGGTACTCGCCTTCGCTGACCACATCCATGCCCGCACCGGCCTGCCCGAGCGTCGCAATAATCGCCTGATTGGACGCCGCTTTCATCGCATAGCAGACCAAATGCGGTCCCCAGGAAAGCGCCTCATCAAACAGGCGGAAATGCCGCAACAAGGTCGCGGTGGAATAGACATAGAACGGCGTTCCCACAGACGCGGCGATCTCGCTTAGCGGGACATCTTCGGCATGCAATACGCCGTTTTGATAGAGAAAGTGATCCATGCCAGCCGCTTACGCGGAAGCTGGCAAAAGTTCAATTGGACTCTCTGCGCGTCCCGAATTTTCGAAAAAGCCGGCTCTGGTTATGCCTGTTTTGCGGCCTGTCGCGCGTTGAACGTGCTGATACGGCTTTGCAAAATGCGCTGGCTTTCTGCCGCTGCAGCATTGAAGCGCGGCATGAACTCTGCGTTGCGCACACCACGGTCTGCGGCAAGCTGATAGAGCGCGTGGAACGGGTTGTCGTTCGCCTCAATGATCACAGGGCCGTCCACGCTCATCCCGATGTCCCAGCCGATGATCCCAAATTCAGGAAAGACGCCATGTGCCGTTGTCGCCAGCGCGTGCAATTTGCCCCAATGGGGAACCTGAAGCCCTGCAAACACGACGCCCGAAACTGGATGCTCTTCAATCTCGGAATATCCCGGCCCTGCTCCTTGTGCGCAGCGCAGAACGCGGCCCTCATTGTCGATTTCGGCGATCATAGAGCCGTCTTGCCAGTAATTGTCGCTCATCGCCTGCGGCGACGGGATTTTCCACAGCGTATAAAGGGGTTTGATCCCCGTTTCATCGCGGGTTGTGACCACGCGCAAAGTACCCACAGCGTCACCTGTGACGGACTTCATCACGTCGTGCTGATCAATGGCCGATTGCAGCAGGAAGCCTTCGGGGTATTCCGAAATTACTTCGTGCGCGAAGGCGTCTAAATCCATTTCGCGGCCATTGCCCAACTGCAGCAGCCCCGTTTTGGTGTCGCAGCTTGTGATCAGAACAGACCCGACCGAGCCGGACCCTTCCACTGGTTTACCAAACACAGGGAATTCCGCGCGCGCAAGCAGGAAGGCCGCGACTTCTTGGGGCATCCGCAGCACTGGGATGTCCCCGAAATTGCGTGTGCCATGCACCACAGCTTGGGTTTGTGTCGCTGCAAGCCCGAGGGAGCGCAGCAGTTGCGTGTAAAGAACCTTGTCTCGCACAAAACCACGCGACACGGTCAGCTTCATCGGTGAACAGGCGACGTTCAAGTCGTATGACCCAGTCCGGCCAACGAATTCCTGCTTGGCTGATTTGTCAAACTCCGGTCGGAACGCGCCAGTCGACACGTATTCATGTGCGGCAAGTTTACCGGCACTCCGTCGCAAGGAAATCATCTCCCGCATCTGCCGGATCGGGCTGACGCCGAAGTCGCGTGCAATGCGCACCATCGTCTCCGCAGCGGGCGGTTTTGGCGCCTTGGGCGCGGCAAGAAGGGCTGTGTTGGTCTGGGTCGCCGTTGTCATAGCTCACCTCAATTATCCTGCGGTTGCGCGCAGAATAGTGAGAGATAATGGTCAAAATGAGGCGGGATTGTTTCGGATTTTATGGGTAATCGACAAAGGGGCTGTCTGCCCCTCTTCGCGCAAGCGCGAATTCACCCCGAAGGTATTTCCGGACAGATGAAGCGTCAGGCCATCGAAGGGCGTGAGCGCAAAAACAGGTAAAGCGGCAAGCCACAGCTGACCCCGATGCAGAAAATCGTCGGGATCGCCAGCATGCCCAGCCAATCACGCCTTTGCACGCATTCTGCGATGATCCAGATGGTCAGCGCCACCGCCGCGATGGTCAAATCCCAGACGAGGCCGGAACTCGCCGCATTTGCATGCCACGCATCCACCATCGCCATGATCGACCAGCCATTTTCCTGAAACCACGCGATGAAATAGCTCATCGGGTGGATCGTGCCCCAGATCGCAAGGGCCAGGAACAGCAGGCGCAATGGCGTCATATCAGAACCAGTTTCCCAGCGAGATATTAAACGGCCCTTGCCGGACATTGACCGACGCGCCCACGCCGCTGGAATTCACATTCAGCGACACGTTCGTGGTCGGCTGTTCAGGCTCCCCGTCCGCACCACAGGCAGCAAGCGTCAGACACAAGGCGACAGCGACATATTTCATGGCAGCAATTCCTTCCAACGGGCAATCTGCGCGTGGACCTGATCCGGCGCAGTACCTCCGTAAGATATACGACTTGCCACGGAGTTTTCCACGGTGAGAACGTCAAACACGTTCCCCGTAATCGCTTTGTGGACGGATTGCATGTCTTCTAGGCTCAGATCTGGCAGATCGCAGCCCTTGTCTTCGGCCAATGCGACAAGGCTACCCGTGATGTGGTGCGCGTCGCGAAACGGCAGGCCCAGCACGCGCACCAGCCAGT
>CAZDXI010000438.1:0-2643 GCA_964509095.1 uncultured Rhodobacterales bacterium | reverse complement strand
TAGCGGAAGTCGCCAATGCCGGATGCGGCAAGCGTTTTGATGGGACCGGCTGAAATCGCATTGACGCGAATTCCGTCTTTGCCGAGGTCTTCGGCAAGGTACTGAACAGAGGCTTCCAAGGCCGCTTTGGCGACACCCATAACGTTGTAATGCGGCATGACCTTTTCCGCGCCATAGTACGTCAGCGTCAGGGCGGACCCGCCCGGATTCATCATCTTTTCCGCCCGTTGCATGATCGCAGTGAAAGAATACACCGAGATATCCATCGACATGGCGAAGTTGGCGCGGCTGGTGTCGACATATCGGCCGCGAAGTTCATTTTTATCCGAAAAACCAATGGCGTGAACGACGAAGTCAATGTCGTCCCAACGCTCTTTCAGGGCTGAAAATAGCGCATCCATTGAAGCTTCGTCGCCAACATCACAAGGCAGCACCATATCAGAGCCGAGTTGTTCCGCGAGCGGGCCCACCCGTTTCAGTAGTGCGTCGCCCTGATAGGAAAAGGCAAGCTCCGCCCCATGATCGGCGAGTGTTTTGGCAATCCCCCAGGCGATGGATTTGTCGTTGGCAAGCCCCATGATGAGCCCACGTTTGCCTGACATTAACGGCTGTGCCATGCCAAGGAGTCCCCACTTTTTTACTATTCCGCTTTGACGCTTTAGGCGATTGCGCCATGTCCATCAAGTGCAGCGCAGGATGGCTTAAATCCAGCATTGCGAGGTCAACGCGTCAGGACTAGGATAATGATATGAACAATGCGGCTCCAACAGGTGCAGATCGTACGGGACTCTTTGAAGGGGACAGCCCATTCGAAATCGTTCGCGCGTGGCTTGCAGAAGCAGAAAAGAGCGAGATAAACGATCCTAACGCGATTGCGCTGTCTACAGTGGATGCGGACGGCATGCCCAACGCGCGCATGGTTCTACTAAAAGATGTCGAAGACGATGCATTTGTCTTTTACACCAACTATGGATCCCGCAAAGCGCAAGAGATTGATGCAGCAGGCAAGGCGGCGTTTGTGATGCATTGGAAGTCACTGCGTCGTCAGGTGCGTGTGCGCGGCACCGTAGTACGCGAAGATGGTCCTCAGGCAGATGCGTATTTCGCGTCTCGTTCTTTGAAAAGTCGGCTTGGCGCCTGGGCCTCAAAGCAAAGCCAACCACTGAGCAGTCGCGCAGCTCTTGTCGCGGAAGTTGCAAAAGTGACTGCGCAGCAAGGACCGAATCCCAAGCGCCCGCCGTTTTGGGGGGGATTCAGAATTGTACCAACTGAGATAGAATTTTGGGCAGATGGGCAATTTCGTCTGCATGATCGCTTCCGTTGGAGCAAGTCAACAGAACTTGACGTGTGGGAAGTGACACGACTAAATCCTTAACAAACCGTAAAAAATTCGTGCGTCATGAAATTTTATGAAATAAATTACTAGGAATCGCCTTGAATTTTGCAATCGTTCGCGAGATTTGTGCCTGAAGCGCGTATTTGTGCGTTGCCCGAACTAGAGTAACTACTTTGTCTGACACTGAATCAACAGAATTGAAGCGCGTCTTTGGCCACGTCAAATGGTTTGACCCTGTCAAAGGCTTTGGCTTCGTTGTGTCCGACGATGTGGGGCCTGACATCTTGTTACACGTGAACGTGCTGCGCAATTTTGGACAAAGCTCCGTTGCGGATGGGTCGGGTATCGAGATCGATACGCAGAACACGGATCGAGGCGTTCAAGCGACCGAGATTTTCCGCATCGACCCACCTGTGAAAGAAGATACAGCACCCTTGGCAGATATTGCTGTGCTGGACACAGAAGAGGTGCGTGCTGCACCGCTTGAACCTGCTCGGGTGAAATGGTTCGACAAGACCAAGGGGTTTGGCTTCGCGAATGTGTTCGGCAAGTCGGATGATGTGTTCCTGCATGTCGAAGTCTTACGCCGGTCTGGTTTGAGCGATCTGCAACCCGGTGAAGCGCTTGCGCTTCGGGTTATTGATGGCAAGCGGGGCCGCATGGCTGCGGAGGTTGTTGCGTGGGAAGCCGGAATCGAATCCGACTAAGCGTCTTTCTTTTTCCAATGTTGCTGTTGTGGGCGGGTTTCGCTCAGGCTGCGGGGTGCACAGACACACGCGTGTTGATCCGTGGCGACTGGGGGCAGGCGCAGTTTACAGTCGAAATCGCGGATGACGCCGATGAACGCAATCAAGGTTTGATGCACCGGGAAAGCATGCCGACGTCTTCAGGTATGCTTTTCCTCTATGACCGGCCGCAGCGCATGAGCTTCTGGATGCGCAACACGCTGATCGAACTCGACATGATCTTTATCGACCCAAAAGGCGTTGTGCAGAAGATCCATGACCGGGCGCAGCCTTTGGATGAGACTGTCATAAACGGACCCGGCGGCATGGTCGCTGTGTTGGAGATCAATGGCGGGCTGTCCAAACGCATGGGAATTACCGAAGGAAGTGAAGTTCGTCACCCTTTCTTTGGCGGGGAAGCTGCTTGGCCGTGCTGAGGCGGCGAACTCTCTATTTCCAGAAAAATATCTAGATACTGTCTTTGGGGCTTTTCAAACCGATGTTGGCAGCTTATGCACGGCCTCGGTTCGGGGCGTGGCGCAGTCTGGTAGCGCACCTGTTTTGGGTACAGGGGGTCGTAGG
>CAZDXI010000437.1:0-2660 GCA_964509095.1 uncultured Rhodobacterales bacterium | reverse complement strand
CAAAACCTCCAAGTCGGGGAGACGGTCGAGCGGGTAATTCGGATGCAGCAGCCACACCCCGCTGTCGTGTTGTTCCAACGGTCTGAGCGTGCCGCCCGGAAATGCGCGGGTGCGCAAGGCCAACACAATATCTGACAGCACCGCCGGGTTATTGCGGAAGTAGGAATGCCCGGCGCCCCGGATATTCTCTACGCGAATGAAATGGACCAACGCCTGTTTTTGTAGCTGCGCGACCTCACGGGGCAGAAAATCCTCGTCTTTCAAGGAACCTAACCTCTTTGACCCCGTAAGATACCCCGACAGCTGCAACGCAAAATCGGCGGGGTTGTTGTACAGGTTGATCTGTTCAAACGCCTCGGAGAACCTTTCTGCCTGTAGGCGTTGTCGCACAATCTCAATGCTCAGATCAGGCGCCGCCATGATCAGAGTACCCGTCTTCAAAGCTAGTTTCGGGTGCTGTCCTTGCCCGCGTGCAAAGATCATCAGCTCTCGCAACGCGGTGGTGATCACGTCAGTCCCGCGGGAGTGCGCAACCAAATCAATTTGCTCCACCTCTGGCATCTCAATGATCATGCGCAGAAATTCCTTGGCATGGTGCACACTGAACGTGCCGCTATCCCGGTCCCGGAAATACCCAAGCGGACCGAAGCCATTGCCTGATGGCCATGTGAATGCCACTGGAATCGTCTCGCGCCCGGAGAAATGCCACAGGTTGGCAAGCGCAGTCACACTGTCTTCAAAGTCATTGTTGAACCCGTGCACATAAATCAACACACGCCGATTTCCGGTTTCTCGGATTTTGTTGCGGATCGCGTCCTGAAACTGTGATTTCTGGCGGTCATAAAGTGTTGTTGCACTGTCCAGATGCCGCAAGCGTCCGTCGCGACGCTCATACGGCAAGGGCGTGTCTGAAAAGCGAACGACCTCTGAAATGTCCGTGACGGCAAGACCGGAAAATCGACGCCCACTGTCGGTGTGGGTTCTCTCGATCACCTGTTCCCAAACCAAGTCCCGGCCAAACACTACGGTAGCCGCTCCAACCGCCATCGAGTTGGATCGATCCGATCCATATGAGCCCTCGTCTGGAACCCGGTCTGTCACAAAGAAGATGTCCGGAGTGGAGGTCCGAAGGCTCGCCGCGACTTGATCCGCCGGGTAGTTCCGTCCCTCAAGATACAGATTTGGTGGCGGAGCCAGCGTGATCCCTGCGGTGCAGGCGCTTAAATGCAATAAGGCCGCCACCCAAATCAAAAATTTCAACGGCCCGGCCACTTTGTCCTCCTGCACAATGCCGCATTTGACACCGCATCGAAGGGTCTGACAAGACGTGGGCAACCAACCGGCGGCTGCCCGCGTTGTTAGAAGGGGGCGGGATCAGTATCGCCGCGTTTCAGTGTCAAAGGCTGCTCGCCGTTCGCACGCGCAATCGATCCAACTGATCGCGGCTGGCATCCAACCCATCGCGGAGCGTTTCGGCATGCGCTTGCCATGCCACGATCTCGTCCTGAAGTCGGGTGTCCTCGACTTCATCGACCTCAAGCATATCAAGCCGCAACAAGTTGATCTGTTGTTTGGCCACATCCAATGCCAACGCCTGTGCCTGTACAGCCAGCATTGTGCTGGCAACCGCGCGTTCTGCGTTTTGCCGTGCAAGATCAGCCTCCCCCGCCTCAATGGCCGTACGAACCCGCCGTGTCAGGGCCTGATAGCTGCGCACCGTGATCTCCCCGGGCTTGGCCGTTTCCGGTGCCGCCCAAATGAAGGCATCCCCCTGAAACACATCCATGAGCCCGTCGGTGATCAACGACCGCGTCACGTCCCCAAGCCGCTTGGGTGCTAAGCCTTTGGTGGCCCCGTTCACTCGCTCCGCCGCTTGCGCTGTCATGTGCTTTGGTCCTTTTGCAACCTGCCCGACCTGTTGCCGGGATAGTTTCAGAAGTCTGATCAAAAGATGAAGATTCGGTTTCCATGCCTGACGGAAAGCTTGTCTCGTCATTGGGTAAAGGACAAATCGCGTTTATCAACCTGAATGTGCGCTAGTCCAAACGCCATTCGTGCGACAAGCCTCTCTGAGTCTGGCGATCTCCACCTTGACGCTCGCTTGTCGAAATTGGGCCTGCTTAACGATGATGATGTCCGGGAGATATCGTACAAAGTTCATAAAAAGATGGGCGGCCCATTCAGAGAAGACGCTCCTGCGGACACAGACTTTCAATGGCCCTGCGCGTTCCAATCTGGGGCAGACCTTGTGATCGGTGCAAAACTGGCCGATGTCGACCTACCCAAAACATCTCAAGTCAGTACCAAGTGGCCCCGGCACGGATATCCAAGGGGTGCCACATTGCCCCCACCGCACCCCTCCGCTATCTATCGCGCAAACACATGACCCAAGCGGAGGCTCCCGATGGCTGCTTATCAATATGTCTACCACATGGACGGCGTGTCCAAGACCTATCCCGGCGGCAAGAAAGTCTTTGAAAACATCCGCCTGTCCTTCCTGCCGGGCGTGAAGATCGGCGTTGTGGGCGTGAACGGTGCGGGGAAATCCTCTCTCATGCGCATCATGGTCGGGCAGGACAAGGACTTCACGGGTGAGGCTGGGGCCGCCGAAGGCGCCAAGGGCGGCTATCTGCCGCAGGAACCCAAGATGGACGAAACCC
>CAZDXI010000436.1:0-2661 GCA_964509095.1 uncultured Rhodobacterales bacterium | reverse complement strand
GTGTTTTGTGTTTCCAGCAAATTAAGTCTTCAGCCCGCCAAGAAACGCCAAGAGAGCCTCCGCTGTCGCCACCGGTTCGATATCCGGAAAGAAATGCCCTCCGGGAATGCCAATGCTGGAAACATCGCTCAGCCGATCTGCCCAAGTCCCGGGCACATCATACGCTTTCGCCATCGGACCGTCCGCGCCGTACATCACCATAGCAGGGCAATTGACACGCCGCCCCAAGTCCTTGGCATCAAGATCGAAGTCCACCCGTAGGGCCGCGCGGTAATCATCACACATAGCGCGAATTGCGTCTGGATTGCACCAGGACGCACGATACGCAGCCAGTGCAGAGGCATCAAAACGCGACACCCCATCCGGTCCCCAGCCGGACAGGCAGCTTTCATAGTAAAAATCGGGGTCGGCTCCGATGAGGCGCTCGGGGAAGGGCTCCGGCTGGGCAAGAAAGAACCAGTGGTAATACCCGGTCGCAACTTCTTTGGAGAGTTGGTCGAACAGTAGGTGCGTTGGAACAATATCCATAAGTGTCAGAGACTTAACTGAATCCGGAGCATCCAAAGCCAACCGATGCGACGTGCGTGCACCCCGGTCATGGCCCACAAGGTGAAACTGCTCAAACCCAAGCGATTGCATGAGCGCCGACTGATCCGCTGCCATGTGGCGAAAACTGTAATTCTCCATCCCCGAAGGCTTGGAACTGTCGCCATAGCCGCGCAGGTCCGCCGCAATAACCGTGTAGTGCTCTGCCAAAGCGGGCGCGATCCCGTGCCACATCGCGCGCATCTGCGGAAAGCCGTGCAACAACAGAACCGCCGGACCAGAGCCGCCGCGCGAATAGGCAATGCGCTGGCCGTTCACCTCGGCGAAGTGATCCGTAAAGCCGTCGATCATGGTCTGCGTCCTCTCCTGTCGTATTCCTGCTTTACCCGCAGCGACGTTGCTGCGTAAGGGGAAGCCATGCAGGCCGTTCCGCATCACCGCCCCGTTTTGGGAATTCTGTTCATGTCGGTGGGCATGTTCCTGATTTCCTTGAACGATATGCTGGTGAAGTCGCTCTCTGGGGACTACCCGCTTCACCAATTGGTGTTCTTGCGGGCGATCATTGGGCTCTTGATTGCGGCGGCGATCCTGCAATTTGAAGGGGGGTGGCAAGCGCTCCGCGTGCGCAATCCGAGCCTGCACGTGCTGCGCGCTGCGCTGATCGTGATCGCGAACTCCGCCTTTTATGCCGCCATTGTCGCGATGCCACTGGCGACGGCGACGGCGATCTACTTTGTCGCTCCGCTGTTTGTGACACTGCTCGCCATTCCAATTTTGGGCGAACAGGTCGGCCCGCGCCGTATCGCGGCTGTCAGTGTGGGGTTTATCGGTGTTCTCGTGATCTTGTGGCCAAAACTATCAAACACTTCGGGCATCGGCTGGATTGCGGTGCTGCCGGTTGTGGCGGCCGCCGGATATGCGACGATGTCGGTTCTGTCGCGCAAACTAGGCCAACATGCGCCGGCTTCCGTGCTCAGCTTCTGGGTGCAGGTCGCGTTCATCCTGTCGGGGGCTGTCGCGTGGGTACTGGCCGGGGACGGGCGCTGGATTCAGGATCCAGATGTGTCCGAAAGCGCGAAGTTCCTGCTCAGGGCGTGGGTCTGGCCTGATCCTTGGGACGCTCTGGTGATTGCGGCATTGGGCGTCACGTCGGGCCTTGTAGGCTACGCAATGAGCCAGGCTTACCGCCTCGCCGCTGCATCCACGATTGCACCGTTTGAGTATCTCTTGATGCTCTACGCGCTGTTTTGGGGGTGGACGATTTTCGGAGAATGGCCCGCGCCAACGGTGTTCCTTGGCGCAGGTATTATCATCGCATCCGGTGCCTACATCGTTTGGCGCGAACGCAGGTCCTGATCAGCTTGTCAAAGCCGCCAGAACCCGCGCCCAACTGCGGGTGCCTTTGTGGAAGCTTTCGACGTTGTATTTTTCGTTCGGGGAATGGATCGCGTCGTCCTCTGCGGCAAAGCCGATCAGCATGGATTCCATGCCGAGGATGTCCTTGAAAAACCCGGCAATCGGGATCGAGCCGCCCATGCCCACGAAGACCGCTTCCCGGTCCCACTCATCGCTGAGCGCTTGCCGCGCGCGCTGGAATTCGGGGCGGGAGATGTCCATGACTGAGGCGCGCGAGCCATCCAGAGACTGGTCCCAGCGAATGGTGGCGTCATCCGAAAGCTGCGCTTCGATATGCGCGCGTATGGCGCGACGAAGGGCGTCAGGGTCCATGTCGCCGACCAAGCGGCAGGTGAACTTGCAATGCGCTTCCGACGCAATCACCGTCTTGGTGCCCGCGCCCTGATAGCCGCCCCACATGCCGTTGATCTCCAGCGTTGGGCGCGCCCATTGCTGCTCCAGCGTGGAATAGGCTTTCTCTCCATGCGCCTTGGAATACCCGACGGACCCGAGGTAATCCGCCTCATCAAAACCGCTGCTTTCCCATTGGCGGCGCAACTCGTCAGAGATGTCTGACACCCCGTCATAAAACCCCGGCACAGCCACGGCGCCGGTTGCTGTGTCGTGCAGCGTTGCAATCACCCGGGCCATTTCGCGCAGAGGATTCAAGCCCGGGCCTCCATAATGGCCGGAATGCAAATCGCGGTCGGGGCCAATGAT
>CAZDXI010000435.1:0-2671 GCA_964509095.1 uncultured Rhodobacterales bacterium | reverse complement strand
GGAAACCGTAACCCGGATGCACGGCTTCCGCGCCAGTGTCCTTGATCGCCTGCATCACCTTGTCGATCACGATATAGGACTGGTTGGCGGGCGGGGGGCCGATATGCACCGCCTCATCCGCCATCTGCACGTGCAGCGCTTGTTTGTCGGCGTCGGAATAGATGGCCACCGTCTTGATACCCATCTTGCGGGCAGTCTTGATCACGCGGCAGGCGATTTCGCCACGGTTGGCGATTAGGATCTTTTTGAACATGTTATCTCAGTCCTGTTCTTGGTCTTTTGGTGGCGAAACGAAACAACCGCCCGGTGCGTGATGCACAAGGCGGTTCAGCCGCAGACAAAGCCTGCGGGGAAACTTTGGAAACCGGTGCCCTTTGGGGCGTCAGCTTAGAACGATTGGCACTGATCCGGGTTGGTCTGACAGTAGAGCAGATTGCCCGCGGCGCCGACAACGGCACCGGTAAATGGCTTGCCATCCAGCACAACGGCTGTGGCTGCGCCTGCTCCTGCGCCCACGAGCGCTTGCTCCGTGAACGTGTCTCCACACGCAGCCAGTCCGAGCGATGCGGAAACTGCGATGACCCATGCTTTGATTCGCATTTCTTCGGTCCTCTGGTGTTCGATATATATGTTGCCTCTGTTGCAACCATACACGAACGGCCCGGAAAACTCAAATCACGCCTTGTGGATAACGCGGCAAAAGACCGCTCAATCAAGCAGATATGCCACATATAAAATGTGGGCAGCTGAGACGGAATATGCCTGAGCTGCCCACAAGGGGAAGGGGTACGGAAATGGTGCGCAGACGTACAAGGTATTGTGTCCTGTTTGCCTGCACACCTCATAGTTATCTGACCCACACTAATTTCCAAGCGCGTCACTCGCGCTGCGCGAGAATCAGCCGATACCCGCTTGTTCAACTTATAGTTGGGCAACATAACGCTCATCAGACGTTCACCACGTCTGGGAAAGAAACCTGCGCAACGGCTACGTCGATCTGCAGCCATGCGTCATAGCTTTCCGGATCAAACGGATCTTCTGCGGGAATGACTTCTCGGCCGAACAACCAGGACAATCGCCCGGCATCGAGGTTCCCGCGTTGGAAGGGTTCGTCGCCGAAATGCTCCCACAGGGCGGCCATGAACGCCTCATCCGCGCGCTTGTCGGGCGCCTTGCGGTCGCGAAAGCGTTCGCGCGCCTTCAGCGGTGTGACCCCGCGCGGATTAAACCGTCTGAGAGTGAATTGGAAATCTGTGCCCGGTAAGCGCCCAGGGAAGCCGCGATGTTTCAGCATATCCGCCCCCCATCGCTTTGGGACGAAAGAAGACCGGACCCGAAGGCCCGGCCCCCAAAGTTCACTAACGTGAGTTTACTTGTACTTACCGGTGTAGACCGGCTCGGACGAGATCGGCTCAGGGTCGACCACGACGAACTCTTCTGTTTGCTGCTCACGCGCGCATGCGGCCACAACGACCATAAGGCCGAGGGTCGCCAGAAGCTTGATGCTCTTGGACATCTGTTTCTCCTGCTGTCGTTACAAGGCGTAACGGGGCACATTGGCCCTGCCTGCCCCACTTTCGAGGTAAGACTCCGGGTCGGAGTCCCAATTGTTAACTTACGCGAAACAGTGTCCGAAATATACGCGCGCTGTACCGAGGTTCGATCCTGTGACTCAAAATCCCCACAGACTTGTCCACAGCAGCTTTCACCCGCAACATATTGTGCCTGCATCAGAATCCCTCCCAGATGCAGAGGCCGTTTTCGGCGCGGAATTGCTCAAAATACTGAGTGGCGTCAGGATCGGTCGTGCCGAAATCCATCATGCGATCCGCCACGGAAATCACGATTTTATCGGCCGATAACGCGTATTCGCTCAGATAGGGCAATGCGACTTCGGTACACAGATGTGGGAAATCGCCTTCCAGCGCGGCGTAGTCTGGTGCGTGTTCGAGCGTGCGGTCAATCAAAGGCGCGACAAAGCGGAACCGCACGTATTGCGCTTGGCCGACCTGATCCACCAAGACTTCCTGCAACGCCGCTTGCGTACCGGACGGCAAGTCCAGCGCAGCGACAGGGCTGACAAAGGCAAACAAGGCTAAAAGGCAACCCCGACCCGCTTTCGCGGCTCCTCCCGCCGGGGTTGCCGCGTGACTGGCGAACGCATGCGTCACGCAAAACCTATTTTGCTGATACATCACGGTGCCGTGGCGTCAAGGGTTACAAATTCAGCAGGTGAGGTGATTTCGATTAATTCCATATCATCGGAATGACGCACCTCGCGGTGTTTGATGCCCGGCGGTTGCAAAACGCAGGACCCTTCCCGCAGCATATGCTCTCCCTTGCCCTCATATTCGAACACGACCCAGCCCTTGGTGACATAGACCATTTGGAAGTCGAGTTCATGCGTATGCCACCCCCCCGGGGACTCCTCCCCCGGCCCCGCCCGGATCACGTGTGCCCCGCACTTGCCTTGGGTGGCTTCGTCGATGCCAAGTTGGCGATATTCGAAGAAGGCTCGGAGTCCTTGGGCTTCGAACTTGCCGTCATCGGCGTGAGAGATGGTGAAGGCTTGGTTTTTGAAAGGCTGGGTCATCTCGTCCTCCGTAGGATGGGTTTAACACCCATCCTACCGGTATTGCCTCAAAGCGGAATATTATCGTGCTTTTTCCAA
>CAZDXI010000434.1:0-2685 GCA_964509095.1 uncultured Rhodobacterales bacterium | reverse complement strand
CCCCAGATCCACATCCAATTCAGGTTCTTGGGTGTGGGGATCATCAGTGTGTCATACATCAACCCAACGATCGGCAAGCGGCGATGCAGCCACTTTTCGCCGTTCGACTTGGGTTCGTAATGGTCGTGTGGAATTCCAGCCATTGTCTTTCCTTCCCTTAACCGAGTTTGATTGTTGTTTCGTCTTCGAACACGGCCGGTGGCACCGGAAGGTTCGTAGGAGCGGGGCCTTTGCGGATCCGGCCCGACATATCGTAGTGCGATCCGTGGCATGGGCAGAACCAGCCGCCAAAGTCACCAGCGTCACCCAAGGGAACGCAACCGAGGTGCGTACAAACCCCCATCATGACCAGCCATTCACCGGCCTCGTCCAAGGCGCGGTTTTCGTCCGCTGCATCGACTTCGCCAAGGTTTTCATTGCGCGCGATATCATCTGGCAAATCTCCCAGATCCACGTCCCGTGCAGAGGCAATCTCTTCTTCCGTGCGGCGACGGATAAAGACAGGCTTTCCAAGCCACTTCACAGTCAACTGTGTTCCCGGTTCCACACCGGACACATCCACGCGGATCGAGCTCAACGCAAGAACGTCGGCGGATGGGTTCATCTGATGAACAAGCGGCCAAACTGCGGCACCGGTCGCAACGACACCCGCCCCAGCAGTCGCGTAGTACAGGAAGTCCCTGCGTTCACTGTCGTGTTCTTCTGGATTAGACACGCGGTTTCTCCATTCAGCTGGCTATTCCTTGGCCTTACAGGCCGATAGGCCGCATCAAAGATGCAGCCCGACTCGCGCGGTATTTAGCGCTCGGGAAGATTGTCGTCCAGTAAACAGGGTGGGCATGAAGTCGCAGGTGCGACGCCGCGCCGCAGGATTTGGGCTACATGCCCTCGGGTGGAACGGTGCCTTGCATGGACTCGCGCTCTGAAAACGCCGCGTACCATGCAGCCAGCGCATCACATCCGGTGCGCCATCCGCGCGCGTCGTGACGGAAATCTACATACCCCAAGGCACAGGCCACAGCGATCTGACCCATATCCAATGGTCCGTTCAGATGGCTCATCCAGCGCGTGTTCAGTGCCTCGCAGGCCGAGGTGACCTTGTCCCATTGCGCCTCTGCCCAATCGTCCCAACGCTTGTCCTCGGGTCGGAGCCGTCCCTCATAGGTCAACGCCAGCGCCGCATCGAGGATCCCGTCCGCCGTTGCCTCTAACGTCAGCGTCTCCCAACGCCGCGCACCCGTGCCATACATGCCGGCATTGGCCCGATCGTCAAAAAACGCACAAATCACCCGGCTGTCATACAATGTCGCCCCATCAGGACGCTCCAGTGCCGGGATCTTCTTCAGCGGGTTCTTTGCCGCCAATCCAGCCATCGGTTTGGTCGGGAAAGTCTGCGCAGCAACCATTTCGACATCATCAAGTTGCCCGGTTTCCTGTAACAAAATCATGACTTTGCGTACATAGGGCGAGGTCGGCGAGTGATAGAGTTTCATGGGAGTCCTCCGCTGGATCACTGCACCCTAGGCGTCACGCATCAGGGCTGCAAGCGTCTCAACATCGGTGCCCAGTCCGTGCGTTTCCAGCTGATCTGCCGCGCGCAACCGCACGTCATCGGGCTTGTTCTGGTTCAGCTTCCACGTGCCGTTGACCTCCTGAATGCGCATCCGGCAGGGCACAATCGCACGCATCATCTTGTCCATGACACCGGGTGTCATCTTGCTCGTCACCCATGGCGCTTTGGGGCGCAAGCGGTCCTCAAATAGCGCCGATTGCCGGTCAAGCAGGTCGCGTAACTCCTCCACCGGGCGCAATTCCAACTCACCGCGCAGGTGCACGGCGACATAGTTCCAGGTGGGCACCTGATCCTCCACCCCATACCAATCGGGAGACACGTAGCTATCCGGCCCCGACACGGCGAGGCACGCCTGCAAGGGCGTGATGAGCGCACGCGCAATGGGGTTGGATCGCACCAGATGCAGCCACACATGATCGCCGTCCACCAAGAACGGAATATGGCTGATCATCGGCCCGGCCTCTCCATTCACCGCCAGCACGCCAAAGGCGCGCTCCGCCGCAAAGGCGAGGTTCTTTTGCGCTTCAGCAGTGTGGAATACGGGGTTGGGGTGCATCGAACGCCCTCCTTTGACGAAACGTCGGACTTGCAAGATGCCCGCAAGCTTGGCAACGTCACCAAACGAGACGACTTCACCGAGTGAAAGCGAATCCACCGCGGCAATGACTTTGGCTTGAAATTCCGTCATGTGTCACCGGGGTTCGGGGGCGAGCCATGCGCCAGCTGTGTTGAACAGAAACTGAGTTCAATAGCAAACGGGTTCTAAAGATGGAACACTTCGGACGCCGTGCGGCGGTCGGCGCACTTCAGCGGGAAACTTTGCCCAAGAATTGCATGATGAGTCCGCATGGCGACTTGGGGATCGTTGTTCTCGTCAGACAAGTGAGCAAGGCACGCCCACTTTAGCTTGGAAGCTTGCGTCGATTTCAACAAGTGTGCGGCTTCGACGTTCGACAAGTGTCCCTTGGGGCCTCGGATGCGATCCTTCAAAAATTCTGGGTACGGTCCGCACTCCAGCATCTCTGGGTCATAGTTGCTTTCAACCAGTACAGCATCCAGCGTTGTAATCGCATTTTCAAGTTCATCGAACACATGGCCCAAGTCCGTCAAAA
>CAZDXI010000433.1:0-2691 GCA_964509095.1 uncultured Rhodobacterales bacterium | reverse complement strand
GAAGGGGACTGCAAAGCCTGGATGGCGATTGCCATTGATGAAGGTCATTTCGAGGGCGAGGATCTGTCCGGTCTGAACGTTGGCCTGATGGTCGATATTCCCGGACGCATGGCTGAAGGCGGCTGGAAGGTTGCGGCCTATGTTGATGAGCGCGCGTCTGGAAAGGCCTATAACGGCTTGCTGCAAATTTTCAGCGGCGCAGCAGGTGGCACCACGGGGCTGTTCACCATGCTGGTGAGTGACATCGTCGGCGCGGAGCGCGAGAAGGTCGAAATCGTGCGCGAGGGCAAGAAGCGTGGCCTTTATGTCGGGCGCAAAATTCAGGGTGAGATCGAGATGATTGATGGCTCAAGCCCCGATCACCCGGTGATGATTTCGAACTCCAAATATTGGATGGGACCGGATATTATCGCCGCGCGCGGTACCAAGTCCAAAGTTCGGGACTATGGACGTATTTGGGATTTCGGCGGCAAGTCGGCAGAGATCTGCCCGATCGACTGGAAAGGCCCTAAGCCGTGATTGATACAGGTTATGTGCGCACAATGGCGCGTTATAATCTGTGGCAAAACAATCAGATACGACGTGTTTCTGAAGCTATGACACTGGATGAATTGCTGCAGGATCGCGGTCTGTTCTTCGGTTCAATCCTTGGAACGCTGAACCATCTGCTCTGGGGGGATCGTATTTGGATGTGCCGCTTTGATCCGTCAGTGGAAAAACCCGCAGGCGGAATATCAGACTCCGTGAACCTGTGCACGGACCTCGCCACATGGAGCCGGGAGCGCGCACATTCTGACGCCCAGATTACCACGTGGGCACAGCAGCTGGACGCGGCTGCGCTTGGCGGTGACTTGGCATGGTACTCTGGAGCAGCGGGACGGGACTTGATCTGCCCGTTGTCGTTGTGCGTTATGCATATGTTTAACCACCAGACGCATCACCGGGGACAGGTTCACGCCATGCTGACCGCAGCGGGCGCAGACGCGCCAGTGTCTGATCTGTTTTTGATGCCGGAGGATATATGAATGGTGCAATTGTCGCCATCTCGACGGTTGCGGCGCACACCGTTTGCAGACGGAGTCGAGGCCGCAGGGGCCAAAGCCTACACGGTCTATAACCACATGTTGTTGCCGACTGTGTTCCGCTCGGTTGAGGAAGACTACCGCCATCTGAAAGACGCCGTTCAGGTTTGGGATGTCTCCGTAGAGCGGCAAGTGGAACTGCGCGGGCCAGACGCTGCTCGTCTTATGCAAATGCTGACCCCGCGCGATCTGCGGGGCATGCTTCCGGGCCAATGTTTTTATGTGCCCATCGTGGACGAAACAGGCGGCATGTTGAACGATCCCGTGGCGGTCAAACTTGCGGAAGATCGGTGGTGGATTTCCATTGCGGACAGCGATTTACTGTTCTGGGTCAAAGGGATCGCCTATGGGTATCGCTTGGACGTGCTTGTCGATGAACCAGATATTTCGCCGCTTGCCGTACAGGGGCCGAAGGCAGAAGACCTCATGGCCGCCGTTTTTGGGGACGCCGTGCGAGACGTGAAATTCTTCCGCTTTGGTATGTTCGAATTTATGGGCCGTGACATGGTTGTGGCCCGATCGGGCTATTCCAAGCAGGGTGGGTTTGAGGTTTACCTCGACGGAACTGACCTTGGGATGCCTCTCTGGAATGCGTTGATGGAAGCGGGCAAAGACATGGATGTGTACGCAGGCTGTCCTAATCTGATCGAACGCATCGAGGGCGGATTGCTGAGCTATGGCAATGACATGACACGCGAGAATACACCGCATGAATGCGGGCTTGGCCGGTTCTGCAACACGCAAACCGCGATTGGTTGTGTGGGCCGGGATGCGCTTTTGCGCGTCGCCCAAGAAGGACCCGTGCGCCAGATTCGCGCGATTGAGATTGATGCGGACACGTTGCCGGGTTGCGACCGACTTTGGCCGTTGATGGCCGGGGACAAAATCATTGGTCGGGTCAGTTCGGCTGCCATGTCCCCGGATTTCAAGACGGGCGTGGCAATCGGCATGGTGCGTATGACCCATTGGGATGAGGGAACCCGGTTGCAGGTCGACACGCCTGCAGGCAGGTTGGATGCAACAGTGAAAGAACAGTTCTGGCTATGACATCAGGACCGGGGGGCCAGCCCCCCAGCCCCCCCGAGGTATTTCTGGACAGATGAAGCAGAGGAGAATGTCGATGAGTTTCAATGCGTTGATCGTTGAAAAGGACGAAGAGAGCGGGAAGACCTCTGCGGGGGTGCAGCAGATCGGGCTGGACCAATTGCCGGAAGGCGACGTGGTTGTTTCGGTGGAATACTCCACGGTGAACTACAAGGATGGCTTGTGCATCGGGCCGGGCGGTGGGTTGGTCAGAAACTATCCGCATGTGCCAGGGATCGATTTTGCGGGCACGGTCGAAAGCAGCGAGGATGATCGCTACAAGCCTGGCGATAAGGTCGTGCTGACCGGTTGGCGCGTCGGCGAAGCGCATTGGGGCGGCTATGCTCAAAAAGCCCGCGTCAAAGCGGATTGGCTTGTTCCACTTCCAGAAGGATTGGATACAAGGCAAGCCATGGCCGTTGGAACGGCGGGCTTTACTTCCATGCTGGCAGTGATGGCGCTGGAAGATCACGGGATCAAGGATGGTCCAGTTCTGGTAACTGGAGCGGCTGGCGGAGTTGGGTCC
>CAZDXI010000432.1:405-2696 GCA_964509095.1 uncultured Rhodobacterales bacterium | reverse complement strand
TGTTAAAGCCGCGCTTGGGCAGACGTTGATACAAGGGCATTTGGCCGCCTTCGTAGCCATTGATCGCCACACCCGAGCGGGATTTCTGACCTTTGATACCGCGACCGGCGGTTTTACCCATGCCAGAGCCGGGACCCCGACCAACACGTTTCTTGCGTTTGGTCGCGCCGTCATTGTCGCGCAGTTCATGCAGTTTCATATCGCTTCTCCTAAGCCGGATGTGGTCCCCGAAGCGTAACGGACCAACCACGGCGTTTCTTGGTTTTCGAGTCAGGTGCGGGTGCACCACCGGGGGCGTATAGACGTTCGATTGGGTTGGATCAAGCCCTGAGACTGTGTGGACGCGCATCATTTAGGTGAAGTAGAAATGACGACAAATTTCGGCTTTGAAATCACCTTGAAATCTGGTGCAAAAGTCGGCTCCGAGCCCGAAGCGACAATTGAACTACGCACCAGAGCGCGGAACAAGGGCGTAGCCCGACGATGGCGCTCCTTTGGTGCAATGGGCTGTAGATTGTGTGAAGCCTGTGCGAAGGTCGGGCTATGAGCTACCACGGCAAGCGTAAAACAAGTCGCTCAGGGTTCGGATCCACAGACCGCGGCCCGACGATGGCGCTCTTGCAAGACTAAGGCGCGTCCACTGGAGGGTTGCGCCATGTCGTTGGGACGAAGGGCTTTTGCACCGCGCGTTCGAGTAATTCCAGACGGTCCTGACCGTAGAACGGGTCTCCGTCCACGATGTAGGTGGGCGAGCCGAAGATGTTCTGGGCGCGGGCGGTGTCGCTGTTTCTTTGCACTCGGGTCTGTGCATCCGTTGATGCGGCACGCGCCAAAAGGGACATCGAGTCGTGACCAAGCCGTGTTGCGATAGCCCCCAAAGTGACAGGATTTGACAGATCCGCATCATCGCGCCAATGCGCCTGCAACAAGGCATGAGCCATCGCGTCGACTTCAGGGCCTGACGTGCCCAGTGCGGCGATCATGCCGCTAGCCAGACTATAATCCGCATCGTGATACGTGGGCCGGTGGCTGATAATCGGCACATCCCGCAGTTCGGCCCAGCGTTCGATTTCACGGCCAAAGAAGTAATCCACATGCGCTTGCGTTCGCTCGGCAAAGGGCAAGGAACCCTGCGCCTCGATCACCGGGGACAGGGTGATGGGGCGGTGCACCAGCGTCAGGCCGTGATCCCGACACAACTGCATCACCCGCGCGGACCCAAGATAAGCAAAAGCGGAATGCGCGGAGTAGTAGTATTCGATCACAGCCATAGCGAGAATCTAGCCGGATCAAGACCATATGGCAATTTCAAGGGTAAGGTTTCCCGTACTTTCCCCCTAACCGTGATCTGGGTCACAAAGGCGTCAGACGATTTGTGACAAAACGATTTCAGACAGGCGGCCACCCATATTAGGCCGCACTTTTTTACCAAGACGACCCATACTGGACTGACTTTGAATGACTGACTTATTAACGACGCTTAGCCCCCTTGCCCTGTTTGGTCTGGCGTCCGCACTTCTGAGCACTTTGGCTTACCTGCCCTACATCATCGACACGGTGCGCGGTCGGACCCGTCCGCAGCGCGCCAGTTGGTTGATCTGGTCCGTGCTGGGCTCGATTGCGTTTTTCAGCCAGCTCTATGAAGGGGCGGCGGCGTCACTGTGGTTCGCTGGCGTTCAGGTGTCGGGCACAATCACGGTGTTCCTTTTGTCGATCTTCGTCGGCGCAGGCGTGTTCCTGAAGCGCAAGGACTACATTGTATTGCTCTTGGCCTGTGTGGGGCTTGTGCTGTGGTATTTCACGGAAAATGCGGCCTACGCACTGGCCATCACCATCACAATCAGCTTGTTGGGTGGCGTTGTGACCATCGAAAAAGCCTACCGCGACCCACAGAGCGAAACGATTGCCACTTGGGCTTTGTCCTTTGTGGCATCCCTCTGCGCCATCGTCGCGGTTGGCAAGCTGGATTGGGTATTGCTGGCCTACCCCGTGTACTTGTTTGCACTGAACGGCGCGATTCTTGGGGCAATGCTGTTGGGTCGGGCAAGACGTGTCGCACTTGCGCCAGTCTCTGTTCATGCCACACCGGACGCCTTGCCAGAGATGTACCCCGTGGTGGAACCGTTGCCGTTCGTCGCAGCACCAAAGTTGCGGATGCGTCGTCGGCGTTCGACGTTCCACTTCCCCGCCATCCGTGCGCGGGCGGGTGCGCGCCTTCGGACGCCAGGTTAAGTTCCACAAGACTCCGGTTCAAAAAGAAAACCCCGGCCACGCGGACCGGGGTTTCTAAC
>CAZDXI010000432.1:0-395 GCA_964509095.1 uncultured Rhodobacterales bacterium | reverse complement strand
TTGGGCGTTTAACCCATCAACGCTTAACCGCGTTCTTCGATGATCTCGACCAGATGCGGGATCTTGTTGACCATGCCGCGTACGGAAGGTGTGTCTTCCAGCTCGCGGGTCTTGTGCATCTTGTTCAGGCCCAGACCGATCAGCGTTGCACGCTGTTCTTGAGGGCGTCGGATCGGGGAGCCGATCTGTTTGACAACGATTGTTTTTGCCATGTGTCTCAGGCCTCCTCAGCGACTTGATCAGATTGCGCAGGCGCATCGTCGCGCTTGGGCAGGATGTCCGCAACTTTCTTGCCGCGACGCTGGGCGACGGAGCGCGGAGATTGCTCTTTCGTCAGGCCGTTCATCGTGGCGCGGATCATGTTGTAGGGGTTTTGCGAACCGATGGACTTGGAC
>CAZDXI010000431.1:0-2699 GCA_964509095.1 uncultured Rhodobacterales bacterium | reverse complement strand
GCGGCCTCTATTGCGCAGGTGCACAAAGCACGGATTGCAGAAACCGGTCAGGACGTCGCCGTCAAAGTCCTGCGTCCCGGAATTGAACGCGCCTTCCGCAAGGACGTAGATGCGTTCTACCTCGCGGCGCGGATCGTAGAAATCTTCGCCCCTGGCGCGCGCCGTCTGCGCCCGATGGAGGTGATCGAACATTTCGACGGTGTCGTGCAAGGCGAACTTGATCTACGCCTTGAGTCCTCGGCGGCCAGCGAGTTTGCCGCAAACACCAAAAAGGACGAGGGCTTCCAGTTACCCGAGATCGTCTGGAACCTGTCGGCCCGTCGCGTTATGACGCTGGGCTGGGCGGATGGGGTGCCCATGGGCGACAACGCCGCCATCGACGGCGCCGGGCATGACCGCCGCGCGTTAGGGGAACGGGTCCTGCGCCTTTTCCTGCTACACGCGCTGCGCGACGGTTACTTCCATGCCGACATGCATCAGGGCAACCTGAAGGTCGCACCGAACGGAGACATCATCGCCTATGACTTCGGGATCATGGGTCACATCGATGAATATACGCGCCGCGTATATGCAGAAATCCTGTTTGGTTTCATCCGCAAAGACTACAAACGCGTCGCCGAAGTGCATTTCGAAGCAGGCTACGTCCCACCCGACAAGGACGTCGATGAATTCGCCCGCGCTTTGCGTGCGGTCGGAGAACCGATCTTCGGCATGGACGCGACCAAAATTTCCATGGGCCGCCTGTTGTCCTACCTGTTTGAGGTCACCGAACGCTTTGGCATGGAAACCCGCACCGAACTGATCCTGCTGCAACGCACCATGGTTGTTGTCGAAGGTGTCTCACGGTCTTTGAACCCGCAAATCAACATCTGGGAAGTCGCGTCACCCATTGTGACAGATTACATAACCAAATCGGTCGGCCCGCGCGCTGTGCTCAGCGACCTGACCAAAACAGCGCGTGTTGTTGCACGCTTTGGTCCACGGCTTCCTGCGTTGGTTGAACGGGCTCTGATCCGGTCCGGCGAAGACCCAGCACCAAAGCGCAAACCGTTCTGGCGTTGGATCGTGCTGACGGCTGTGGTGTCGTCGGTTGGCGGTGCGCTTCTGGTTCTGTTGATCGAAGCGCTCTTCTGAAATCAGTAATCGCGTTCAAAGAAGATACCGATTGAACTGTCCCCATCCGATTCGAGCGTTCCGCGCGCCGTGAAAGATGGGGTCAGATCCACATTCAATGAAACGCCGGCATCGTTGCGATCCCCGACCAGCACATCCGTGTACACGTTGTCGCTCAGGTATTTGCCCAGTCGCAGGCCAACATTCCCGTCTTCATCCGTACTGACATCCAGATCATCGAGATTGAAGCGCAGGCGCAGATCGGACAGCAAACCACCGCTATTGCGACCCGCGAGCGTTGCAACCGCGTTCGCCAATTGCAGTGTTTGAAACGGGGACAGTTGGGTAACGGACCGGCCAAAAAAGATCTGCGCAAGAACTTCGTCTTCCGGGGCAGCCGGGTTGGAGGTGAATTGCACGTCCGGTTCTGATGCAGGTCCTTCAATGATGATGCTTGCGGTGCCTGTGTCCGTGTTCGTCGTGGCCACAAAGCGCAAATACGGATCAAGTCGTCCTTGCAGCGCCACGCTTCCCTCGCTCAACAAGAAACGTTTTCCCAACAGATCAAGCCGTCCGCGCACAAGGTTGAATTGCCCGGCCGAGATGATGTTTGCCGTTGTGCCTGTCAGGCGAAGCGCTCCGCCAAGTTCTGCGTCCAACCCACGTCCGCGAACAAACAAACGCGCCGGTGCATTCACACGCACATCCAGACTGTGCGCGACGCCGCTTGATCCAGACGCACCTGCATCCCGCTGGCTTGCGGCATCTAATCCTGCGCGTCGCAAGGTTAAGCGCACCTCTCTTTTTGGGGCGACATGCGTGATGTCCGGGATCGCTGAAAACCCGATGACGGGAGTGGAGGGAATCTGAACTTCGACCTGCTCTACGTTGACCGTGCCGGTGATCGACGCGCCCCTAGACAGCGGTCCGGACACATTCACCTGCCCGGATGCCCGTGCCTCAAAGAGTTCCGGATCAACAAGCCTGAGACGATCCAGAGCGATGTCTAGATTGGCAGGATTTCCTGAACTCAACCCAACACCACCAGAGACCCGCACTTGGCCTCCGCTGGACACATCGCCCGTCAGATTGATCTGAGCCTCACCCCGCACAAGAGACACGCTGGCATTGATATTCTCCAAAGCTGCGCGCAAGTCAGGGGCCGCAAATCGCGCTCCGGCGACGTCCACGGTTCCCGACACGGACTGAAGGTTTGGTGCTCCGTTCAAACGCAGATCGAACCGCGCTTGCCCGGCAAGGCTGCGCGGGCGAATAAACGGAGCAGACAACCCCAGTGGTGCCGTGCCACTGGCAGAGATGTCCAAAGCGTCCCCACCCGCACTGCCATTTACCCGCGCGACTGTGCCGCCCGGTCCGACGACATCTGTGTCGATCAACCAGCGTGTTCCGGACTGGCGGGCTGTCCCGTCCAGTGAAAGCGGACCAGAAATGGGCGATCCGAGCCGTGCAACATCAGGCAGGCTGACGCGATAGCGCAGACGCGGCGCGTCCCCTGTGATCAGTCCTTCCAGCGTGCCCTTGCTGGCATAGGGGCCTTGGAATTCAGTGTTGAGGGAAATCCCGTT
>CAZDXI010000430.1:0-2700 GCA_964509095.1 uncultured Rhodobacterales bacterium | reverse complement strand
TACCGCGCGCACCTCGTCAAAATCATGACACAACGTGCCGTCAATAACGCGGGATAACCTTTGCGGGACATCATCGAAAACCGCTTGGGCTGGCTTGTTGGGCTGGCCCTTGCGGGTATCATTCATCTGCTGACGGCCCCCCGGATTATCTGGCGTGCAAAGCCGCCCGGGCGACGCCCGCAGGTGTACTTTGCCAATCACACATCGAACGCGGACACGGTTCTGATTTGGGCCGCCTTGCCTCCGAGACTGCGTCAGCGCACGCGCCCGGTTGCTGCGGCGGACTATTGGCTGGAAAACAACTTACGCAAGTTCTTTGGGACACGGGTGTTCAATACGGTTCTGATCCAGCGCGATCCCGATAAGCGCGGGGAACAGGACCCTGTGGCTGATATGTCCGGTGCGGTCGATAACGGCGCATCACTCATCATCTTTCCTGAAGGTCGCCGGAACGATACGGAAGCTCCCTTGTTGCCGTTCAAGACCGGGCTCTTTCACTTTGCAACAGCGCGGCCAGATGTGGACTTGGTCCCTGTTTGGATCGACAACCTGAACAGCGTCATGCCGCGCGGCGAAGTTATTCCAGTACCCTTGATTTGCCAGATATTCTTCGGAGCGCCTATGCATCTGGAAGACGGCGAAGATAAAGACCGGTTTCTGGAGCGTGCGTCTGTCGCGATGCTCGCGCTGCGCCCGGAACAAGAGCAAGAGGACATGGCTGCATGACCGCCGCTGAGCTTGATCTGGCGCGGTATCTTGTTTGGGTCGCGGTGTCTTTGGTCGGGCTGTCGCTTTGTGCGGCGGCCCTCGCGCAATGGCGCGGTGCGGGTTCCGATTTGGCCAGTGTCATCGACAACCTGAACTCGCGCGTGCGTGGTTGGTGGATCATGGCTGGTCTGTTTGGTTTGATTTACCTCACCGGGATCGGCGGCGTGGTGGTTTTGTTTGCAATCGTCTCCATGGGGGCGTTGCGGGAATTCTTGACGCTGACGACCCGCACAAAGGCGGATCATTGGGCCTATGTTGCGTCGTTCTTTTTTGTGCTGCCTTTGCAGTATGTGTCGATTTGGCAAGGCTGGTATGGGTTTTATGCCGTTTTCGTGCCGGTTTATGCATTCCTGCTCCTTCCGATGCTGTCTGTAATCCGGGGGCGCGTAGATGGCTTTTTGAACAGGGTCGCACAGACTCAATGGGCGCTGATGATCTCTGTGTTTTGCCTGTCGCACATGCCCGCACTGCTGTTTCTGGACATACCGGAGTTTCAGGGCGGCAACCTGCTGTTGATGGTATTCTTGGTGCTTGTGGTGCAAGGCGGCGACCTGCTCCAGCATTTCTGGAGCGTTTTGATCGGGCGAACCGCAATTGTGCCCACGATCTCGACATCCCGAACATGGGAAGGCTTCGCGGGTGGCGTTCTGTCCGCGGGGCTTATTGGACTTGCACTGTTCTGGCTGACACCGTTCCCGCCTGCTGCAGCTTTTGTCGTCGGCTGCGTGATTGCGGCGGTTGGCGGTATGGGACGTCTTGTCATGATGGCGATCAAGCGCGACCGAGGGGTGACGGACTGGGGGCACATGACGGACGGTCAGGGCGGGTTCATTGATCGGCTCGATTCAGTGATCTTTGCCGCACCTGTGTTTTTCCATCTGACCCGTTTCTTTTGGCAAAGCATGGGCTGACGGGAACAGACTAACCCTCTGGCATTTGTGCGGAGTGAGCGGACGATCTGGAAAGCCGCACCGGAGACGCTGTGTTCCATTAGTGCGCGAGATGTCGGAAACACTGGATTGCGTGTTTCAGAAGTCGAGGTCGGACAGATCGAGTCACAAGATCACCTGCCCATTAATGTACAACAACAGGTCTAGAACGACAGTTTTGCTTTGGAACTGTGGCGGCAGGCCCCACTCAGTACTGACCGTGTTGTCCCGTGAGAGACTTCACCAAAAATCGTAATTTTTGGCCTGCACGCCACGTTCCATTTGATAGCCCGAGATGATGTCGAAGGTTTGGCAATCCGCAAAGAAAGTGCTGTGCAAGGTATCAGAACGGCCTCCACCAAGGGTAGGTGGATAGTATCTGATATGGCAACAGTAGGTGTTTAGATGTTGGATTATTCCTGATTTGCCAACACAGTTATGGATAGGGTGGCGTTACGAGAACACAGACCCTGTGTGCGTTTCACATCGATGACACAAATGGGCGGTGACCGAATCTCTCGTTCGGTTCAGAACCCGCTGTGTGGAAGGACGTTACCGGTCAGTCGCCGTTGCGTTCCGGCCACGTGATGCAAGCCGTCATCGGCAAAGGGCATGAAAACCGCCGGTTCGATTTTGCCAAACAAGTCGTCTGGATTGGGAGCATGCTCAACGAAAAAGGGCCGCCCGGCAAACAGGCGACCCCTTGCAAGGTGAACTCTAGCCTGCCGCTGTTACTTCTGCGGCAGAGGCCCGATGAGCATGACCATCTGGCGGCCTTCCATCTTGGGGAAGTTTTCGACCTTACCAATTTCTTTGGTGTCTTCGGCCACGCGCTCCAGCAGTTCACGACCCAAGTTTTGGTGCGCCATCTCTCGGCCTCGGAAGCGGAGGGTGATCTTCACCTTGTCGCCGTTTTCAAGGAACTTGAACACGTTGCGCATCTTGACCTCATAGTCATGCGTATCCGTGTTGGGACGGAATTTGACTTCCTTGACCTCGATAA
>CAZDXI010000429.1:0-2709 GCA_964509095.1 uncultured Rhodobacterales bacterium | reverse complement strand
GAAGAATACGGCTGTGAAGCGCCCAAAGTCTCCGCCCAAGAGGCCGCGCAACTGTTGCAGGCGCCTTGGCCGGGAAATGTCAGACAATTGATCAACATCGCGGAACGTGCTGTTTTGCAGGAACGTCGTGGATCCGGCACGATCGCGTCGCTGCTTATGTCAGACCATGAAGAAATGCAGCCCGTGATGACGACCGAGGGCAAACCTCTCAAGGAATATGTCGAAGCGTTCGAACGGATGTTGATCGACAACACCATGCGCCGTCACAAAGGCTCCATTGCCTCTGTGATGGATGAACTTTGCCTGCCGCGCAGGACGTTGAACGAAAAGATGGCCAAATACGGCCTTCAGCGGGCGGACTATCTTTGAGTCTTAATCTGATTGCTAATCCGTAAACAGCACCTTACAGATATAGGGAAGGTTGCGGTTTCGCTGTGCAAAATCGATGCCGTAGCCCACGACAAATTCATCCGGGATTTCAAAACCGGTCCAATCCGCCTTGAAATCCACCTCTCTGCGGGATGGCTTTTCCAGCAGTGCAATGCTGCGCATTTTCTTGGGTTTGCGATTGGCCAGCATCGCGTGCACATGCGCCATCGTGTGCCCAGTATCCACGATATCTTCCACGATCAGCACATCGCGCCCTTCAATCGCGCCGCGTAAATCCTTCAGGATGCGCACTTCGCGGCTGCTTTCCATCCCATCGCCATAGGACGAGGCCTCCAGAAAATCGACCTCAATCGGCATGTCCAATTCGCGGACCAGGTCGGCGATGAACACGAAAGAGCCGCGCAGCAAACCCACAACAACCAGCTTGTCCGTGTCTGCAAACTCTTCCTGAATTTGACCGCACAATTCCTCGAGCCGTGCGGCAATCGCCTTGGCCGAGATCATCTGGTCAATCACATAAGGTCGGTGCGGCATGGCGTCCCCCTTGAATTTGTTCACGTTTCGGAACACATCTGATCCAACGAACTATCGCAGTCAGGCCCGTATGCCCACCCATTCCGAGACGAAATTCCTCCCCTACACAGCCGACCAAATGTATGCCCTTGTGGCGGACGTGGCCTCTTATCCGCAGTTTCTGCCTTGGTGTGCGGCTGCGCGCATCCGCAGCCGGGTCCCTCAGGGCGAGGCGGAGTTGATGGAAGCGGACCTTGTGATTTCCTTCAAAGTCTTTCGCGAACGCTTCGGATCACGCGTCACACTTTGGGAAAAAGACCGGCGCATCGACACTGAATATCTCGATGGGCCGTTCAAATACATGAAATCCAACTGGTCGTTCGCGCCCGCCGAAGGGGGCTGTGACGTGTCCTTCTTCGTGGATTTTGAATTCAAGAACGCCATCCTTCAGGGTATCATCGGTGTCGTCTTTAACGAAGCCATGCAGCGGATCGTGCGGGCCTTTGAACGCCGCGCCCAAGAGCTTCATGGCTGATCCCGTCTCAGCGATTATCGACGCCAGCACGGCAGAGCCGTCAGAAAACGCGCTGGCTATTATGCGGTTGTCTTTGGTTGACTGGCTGTCCGTTGGCATTGCAGGTGTCGACGAACCGGTTTCCCGAATTGTCCGACAATTAACAGACAGTGAAGGAGGTGCGCCGCAAGCGGCCTTGTTCGGCGGGGGCAGGGCGCCCATGCGTGCCGCTGCTTTGCTCAACGGGACAACCTCCCATGCGCTCGATTACGACGACACGCATTTCGCGCATATCGGTCATCCCTCAGTCGCCGTCATACCAGCAGCACTCGCCGTGGCAGAAAACAACGGGGCAACGCTGGACCAGTTCCTGCGCGCGGCTCTCGCAGGGTGTGAGGCTTCAATCCGCTTTGGCATCCTGTTCGGGCGAACGCATTACCAGATCGGCTACCACCAAACCGCAACCGCCGGAGCATTCGGCGCAACCCTCGCCTCTGTCTTGCAGCTGACGCCGGACATGACCGCCGTTCACCATGCACTTGGGCTCGTTTCCACCCGCGCGTCTGGCCTCAAAAGCCAGTTTGGAACGATGGGGAAGCCCTTCAACGCTGGTCTTGCTGCATCTAACGGGGTTGAGGCGGCACAACTCGCCACCGCTGGTTTCGTGTCCAATCCTGATGCCATCACCGGATCAAATGGCTTTCTGCAAACCCACCACGCCGATGGCAGCGCAGATCAGCCGCCCGGCTTCCTCATGGAAAGCGTCAGCCACAAGTTCCACGCCTGCTGTCACGGTTTGCACGCAGCACTCGAAGCGCTTACCGAGACTACCCCGGTCGATCCGAAATCTGTCACTAAGATCACTGTCACAACCCATCCACGCTGGCTCACTGTGTGCCATCAGAGCACACCAACCACGGGTCTTGGGCTCAAATTCAGCTACCGCGCCATCCTCGCGGCTGCATTGCTTGGGCATGACACATCCGCGTTGCAGACCTATAACGACGCTTTGCCCAACGACGCGGGGCTGATCGCGCTTCGCAACATGGTCACCGTGATCCCTGATGACACGCTCAGCGAAATGCAGGCGCATGTCACGCTACGCACCTCTGACGGCGAACACACAGCGTTCCATGACCTCGACGCGGCGCTGCCTCTCGACATCAAGTCCGCCAAGATCCGCGCCAAGTCCACCGCCTTGTTGGGGCAGGACAAGGCCGACCGCATCTGGGAGGTTGTTCATACGAAAAACGCCACCCCGGTATCCGAGGTGGCGCAGCTTTTGTCCCTGT
>CAZDXI010000428.1:0-2717 GCA_964509095.1 uncultured Rhodobacterales bacterium | reverse complement strand
GGCTTGTGAGTCTATTCTTGTATACGTTATGTATACATGTTGTCTCAATAGACTCCAAAGGCAATTTTACACCAAGTCGTTCAACTTGAATCGCCCGGTTATGACCACCGGGCAACGCCCGACCGCCCCCTCGGGTGGGCGCTATTGCGCCGTGCCCGCGGTCGCGCGCTGCCCCCAAGCTCAGAGTCTAGAGATTTAGAAAAGTGGAGTGTTTTGCATTGGCCTTCTACAAACCCGGTGACCAAGTAGCGAGGGCAGGGAAGGCGACCAAAAGCCCAACCAGCACCAGCGAACACAAGATGAACGGGATCGCGGACAGGTAAATTTGTTTCATCGTTGTGGATTTCGGGGCCACGCCCTTCATCACGAATAACAGCAAACCAAACGGTGGCGTGGTAAAGCTGATCTCCAAAGCCAGCAGCATGATCAATCCGAACCATACCAAATCGAAGCCAAGGCTTTGCGCCAGTGGGAAGAAAATCGGCACAGTCAGAAGCATGATGGAGATTTGTTCCATGAACATCCCCAATAAAAGCAGCACCGCGAACATGATCAACAGCATCGTCAGTGGATCGAAATCAAAGCCAATCGCCCAATTGACCAGCCCGCGCGAGGCTCCGGAGAACGCTAAAAGCTGTGAAAATGTGGCCGACCCAAAGACAATCAAATAGGCCATCAGCGTTACGCGCAACGCGCCAATGATGGACTTCTTCATGGCTTCCCATGTCAGGCATCGGAAGATCGCCGCAAGGATCGTGACGCCGAGCGCTCCGAAGGCGGCGGCCTCGGACGGGGTGACGAACCCACGGATCATCAGCACGATGATGACGACCATGACACCGACCATGGGCACGACCTCGCGGAAAAACAGCGAGAGTTTTGCAGCGACGCTCATCGGTGCAACGTCGTAGGGTGGGGCGGCGTCAGGGTCGAGTTTCGTTTGGAACCAGATCGTTGCGATATAGAGTGCTGCGAGGATCAGTCCCGGAATGATCCCGGCGATCAGCAGCGCGGCCACATCGATTTGCGCCAATGTCGCCAGCAACACTGCCAAAGCGGACGGTGGGATGATGATTGCGAGGCCTCCGGTGCCAAGGATCGGGCCGATAGACATGTGCGGTTTGTAGCCCCGCGCATTCATCTCGGGCACCATAAGCGAACCGAGCAAAGCAGTGGAGCCCATGGACGAGCCCGACAGCGTCGAAAACCCTGTACCGCCCAAAACCGTGACATAGCTAAGCCGCCCGGGAAGCCGGCCCAGAAGCTTGTCGATCCCGGTGAACATGCGTCCGCCAAGACCGGTATGAAAGAAGATCTCCCCCATCAGCAAGAACAGCGGGATCGGCACCAGCGCATATTTCGTCAGCGCACCCCATCCGTTGTTCAGCAGCTGCACGACGCCCCGTTCGCCACCCATGAAGACCCACGCGCCCAGAATGTTGGCGGCAAGGAAGGCGATTGCGACGGGCATGCCCATGGCCATCAGGAACAGGATGGCTCCGATCAGAAGGGCGAGGGCCTCGAACCACTCCATTATTCGTGAATTCCCGCTTCGCCAGAGTGCATCAGGTCTTCGCCAAAGACGAACCGGGCGAATTCAATAGCCATCAGGCCGAAGCTGAGTGGGAAGGTAATCGTCAGCAGCCAGCGCGGGAAATAGTAGGCGCGCACGTCGATATCCGCGCGGGCGATGTTCTTGGCCACAAGCTCGCCCCCATACCACGCGAGGATCGCACAGACGGCAACGCAGGCCAGCGCGACAGTGCGGCTGACAATGCGGCGCAAGCCGTCGGGCAGGGCCGCTGTGACGAGTTCGATATGCACATGACCTTTCTCTCGCACCAGCCACGGTGCGCCGAGCATGGTCATGTAAAGCAGCCCGTATTCAGCAGAGGTGAACAGCCACGCGAACGGCTGAATCCCGAGATTACGCATCAATACGGACAGGATTGTGGACACCATCAGCCATACCAAAGTGGCTCCTGCGATGAAGGCGCAGGCGTATAAGAAACCGGTGTAGATGCGGGTGAGGGGGGCCATTCGTCGGTCCTGATGGACGCGCCTCATTGCCTGAAGCGCGTCCGTTTAGCTTAATTGGCTGCGTCGAGGTCGTAGAACAGCTCGATCAGGCGATCATAATTGTCGGTGCCGCCGGGCTGTGTCCCCATGACTTCGCGCATGCGTTCCCACGTCTTTTCGCGGGCCGCCGCGAGATAGTTCGCCTTCGCTTCACCTTCGAGTGTGACGACCTTCATACCCGCTGCGTCCAGTGCTGCGAAGTCAGCGTCTTTCTTGGCTTTCAACTCTTGCACAGAATCCGCTTCGTGCTGGATCGCCACGTCTTGCAGGATCTTTTGTGCCTCTGGGGACAAGTCATTCCAGCGGTCATTGTTCACGATCACACCAAGGTCGGTGGAGAAGAAGCACGGCTCAATCCGGTAGTTCAGGAACTCGTTCCATTTCAGATCGATCAGACCAATCTGCGTCCAGCCCGTCGCATCGACTACGCCGCGTTGCAGGGCCGAGTAGACCTCGCCTGTGGGCAGGTCGATGACCTGAGCGCCAAGGTAGTTGCTGAAAAACGCGTTATAGACCGCATTGCCGCGCAATTTCAGCCCGTCAACTTCAAGATTGCCGTCTGCGTCAAAGGTCGGCTCATTGCGGGTCCACAGGTTGTAGCACACACCAGAGTCAAACCAACCGAGATACTTCAGGCC
>CAZDXI010000427.1:0-2730 GCA_964509095.1 uncultured Rhodobacterales bacterium | reverse complement strand
TGATCTTGCCTTCCTTGTATTCCACGTGCTTGCGCGCAACCGGGTCATATTTCCGGACGACCATCTTTTCGGTCATGGTGCGCGCGTTTTTCTTGGTCACATAGAAGTGGCCCGTGCCTGCACTGGAGTTCAGGCGGATTTTGATTGTGGTCGGCTTCGCCATGTCTCAGTCTCCTGGCACCCCAAGGGGCGCGGGTAAATTCGAATTGAAGCCCGGCTTGTACCCGCTGGCCCCGCGTTGTCAACCGATATCCGCCTCAGACTCCCGATGTGATCAGCTCAATCAGCAACGCAAGAGCCGCAGCCACCCCAAGAACCGTCAAAAGTGGCCATTTCAGCCGAAACAGGGCCAGCACGCTGAACGCCGCCAGCAGCAAAGCCACCGGGTTCAGTGTGCTCCAATCCGGCACCCATCCCAAACCGGCACGCGTCACAGTGCCGAAAAAGACGTGCAAGGCGAACCAGATAGACAGATTGGCGATCACTCCAACAACGGCTGCTGTGATCCCCTTCAGCGCGCCATTCAAACGCGGTTGCCCCGCGATCCAGTCCACATATGGGGCGGCCACGAAAATCCACAAAAAACACGGGATGAACGTGACCCAAAGCGTGAGCAGCGCCGCCACAATGCCCAGCGGCACCCCGCCGGCCTGAAGCCCGGCGAGGTATCCCACAAATTCCGTCACCAGAATCAGCGGCCCGGGCGTGGTTTCCGCCAGCCCCAGCCCGTCCATCATCTGATCTGCGCTCAGCCAGCCAAACCCGGTCACAACCTCCTGCGCCATGTAAGCCAGCACCGCATACGCCCCGCCAAACGTGACAACCGCAAGCTTGGAAAAGAACAACCCGACCTGAAGCAACACACCTTCCGGGTCCAAAAGCCACAGCGCAACCAAGGGGATCGCCCAAAGCGCGCACCAAAACAGCATGGTCGGTAACACGCTGGCATGCTGCATCGGAAGTGCGCCGCCCCCCGCCTGTTCTGAGCGACACAGCACAGCGCCCACAGCTGCAGCAATGCCAATCACCATCGGAAATGGCAGATCAAACACAAACAAGGCCAGAAACCCGAACACCGCCAGCGCCCAATGCACCGGCTGGCTCAGCGCGCGCCCCGCAATGCCCCACAATGCCTTAAGCACAATTGCGATCACCGCTGCCTGCACCCCAAGGAACGCCGTCTGCACAAGCGGCACCTGCCCATAAACCGTGTAAAGCAACGCAAGGCCAAGAATGACCAGCGCGCCGGGCAGCACGAACAACCCACCCGCGATGATCCCGCCCAGCACACCCTGCAAACGCCACCCCACATAGGTGGCGATCTGCATCGCCTCTGGTCCCGGCAACAGCATGCAGAAACTGATCGTGTTCAGGAATTTCTGCTCGCTCAGCCAGCCACGCGTTTCCACGACTTCGCGGTGCATCAACGCGATCTGCGCGGCAGGCCCACCAAAGGACAACAGGCCAATGCGTCCAAAGACAGGCGTCATTTCTGACAGGCTCACGCTTTGATCCGTCTCGCTCATGCCGCGCCTCCCGTTGCGTCGTGCCACAATGCATCGAATGCAGGCGCGATCTTGTCCAGCCAATTGTTCGACTGGAGGTGCAAGGCACAATGCGCACGCAGCATGGTTGCCACGTCATCAGACCGCACCTTCTGTTCAAGCGCTGCGAAGGGATGCTGAAAAGCACCGTCTTGTTGGCGTAAATGGGTTGCAACATCCAGCGTCGCCGCATCAAACCGATCTGCAACTAACGCAATCTGCGGCTCTTCCACCCGCAGCCAACGCGGAGCCCTGTCCACAAAGCGCGAAACCGTCCACGCATCGAGCAGCACATCCGGGGTCAGCTGTTCAGGCACAACCCAGGAACACTCTGTGTCCCCAATATGCGAACTGGACTTCGTCGACCATGCGGGCAGGTCAGCAGCCGCCCACGCGACCATGCCGCCCTCCAGATACATCGCGCTACCACCGGCCGCTCTTAGCAACGCCGCAACGCCTTGGGACAGCTTCAGCCCTTTCTGACATGCAATGACGCAAGGCCGCGCGCGGCCAAGACGCGCATCCTTCGCCGCGTCCTGAAAGCTCATACGCTGTGATCCGGGGATCACGCGGGGGTCCAATGCGTGATCTTCGTCCAGACAGACATCAACGATATCCGGCGCCTGAGCCGTTCCAACACGCGCAAAGAGATCCATAACTGAGAGTGAATAAGGTTTGGCCATGCCACATCCTTTCCTGTTTCCAGGTTGGATGCGATCTTGGGCGCATGACAACATGGCCTGATGGGGCGTCGCAACTTGGCCCCATACAAAGACGCTCGCATTCAGGACGAGCTTTGTAAAGCGCGGAAGGTCTGTAAGCCGGATTCTGTCTAGGCCCGGTTGCCCGGACCCGAGATGACCATTCCTCTTGATCCCCTGTTGCCAGGGGACCTCTAGCTGCCAACCCGGACCTGCTGGGGCGAAAGCAGCCCCGTCCGGTTGCCCGGACACGCGGTCCCTATTTGGCATTGCTCCCGGTGGGGCTTGCCGTGCCCGGTCTGTTGCCAGCCCGGCGGTGGGCTCTTACCCCACCGTTTCATCCTGACCGGGGCGGACCCCGGCGGTCTGTTTTCTGTGGCGCTGTCCGTCGCATCTGCTGGTTGCCCGGTAGATGCGCCCGGGAATTACCCGGCACCGCTGCTTTCTGGAGGCCGGACTTTCCTCCCGGTCGAGTTGCCCCGTCC
>CAZDXI010000426.1:0-2743 GCA_964509095.1 uncultured Rhodobacterales bacterium | reverse complement strand
TAGATCTCGGCGTCGAACATCTCTTCCGGCAACACCAACGGCAAGCCGGGGTCGTTCTCAATGTAACTCACGTCGTTAGGATCAGGCCGGGCAGTCGGGCAAGTCGGTGCCTTCAGGACACTCCAGCGGTTCAGGTTCCACGATCACGACCTCATTCTGAGGCGTTTGATTGCCGCCCAAAAGCGCGCCCATGTCACAGGCGGCCAGTGTGCTCAGTATAACAATCAGACAAGCGGTTCGGGTCATGTCGTATCCTCCGGCAGGGTTTCATATGGCTACCCCCGCCGAAGGTGTGTTGCAAGTCAGCGCGCGGCGCGCCGCCTAGTCATAGCTGACGACTTCGTATTCAATCCCGTCTTCGTCGAAGAAATAGAACCTCTTGCCCGGCTCATAGTCCCCGTGATTGCCCGGTTCAAACCCCTGAGCAATCACCGCTTTTTCCATCGCGTCGATGTCGTCAACGGTGACGGCCACGTGGTTCATCGCACCCACCGTATTGTATGTGTCGCCCTTGGGCTTGCTTGGCTCACCCGGAGTGTAAAGCGCAACGTAATGCGTATCCGTGCCCACATGCACCGTGCGCCCGCCCGCCATTGCGTCGCCCGACCAGCGGACATGCCAGCCAAACAGATCGCACATCCACTTGGCCGTCTTGTCGGGGTTCGTCACCGTGTAGTTGGTATGTTCCAGCATAGCCGTCATTTTCAGGTTCCTTTCTGTGGCTGTTTGATCTACCGTAATTCCTCAACCCAACTTTAGGTCAAGAGAAATTTCATGCTTGTTTCCCAAGGTTTGAGTATTGGCGCTTTGGCATCTCGCACAGGACTCGCTGTCTCTGCGATCCGCTATTACGAAGCGCAAGGCCTGATCCATCCTTGGCGTAACGCCGGTGGACAGCGGCGCTTCCTGCGCAGCGATATCCGGCGGCTCAGTTTCATCATCGCGGCCCAGAAGTTCGGCTTTTCCTTGGATCGGATCGGCGCTGAACTCGCGCGCTTGCCTCGCACGCGTGCCCCCTCCAAGTCGGACTGGACCCGCGTCGCGCGCGTGTTTCAGCGCGAACTCGATGCACGGATTGCCGAACTGGAACGGATGCGCGACAAGCTCAGCGGGTGCATCGGCTGTGGCTGTCTTAGTCTGGAGGTCTGTGCGCTCTATAACCCCAAGGACGCCGTCGCCGCCAAAGGTCCGGGACCGCGCTTGCTGATGGACGACCCTGCATGAAAACCTTCCCGCCTGAACGCATCGTCTGCCTGACCGAAGAAACCGTCGAAACCCTGTATCTTTTGGGCGAGGAACGCCGCATCGTCGGCGTCACGGGCTATGCCGTTCGCCCCAAACGGGTGCGTCAGGAAAAACCGCGTGTGGCGGCATTTACCTCGGCCGACATCCCCAAAATCCTTGCTCTTGAACCTGATCTGGTGCTCACCTTCTCCGATCTTCAGGCCGATATCGCCGCCGAATTGCTGCGCGAAGGCATCGCTGTGATGGGGTATAACCAGCGCGATGTGGCCGGTATCCTCGCCATGATCCGCCACTTAGGGGCAATGGTCGGGCAAGACGCCAAAGCGGCTCAATTGGTTGCAGACTACGAGCAGCGTATCGCCCAGATCGCAGACAGCGTGAAGGGACGTGAGCGTCCCAAGGTGTACTTCGAAGAATGGGATGAGCCGATGATTTCCGGCATCGGCTGGGTGTCGGATTTGATTGGTATCGCTGGTGGGCAGGATGTGTTTCCCGACCTCGCAACGAAGGACAAGGCGAAGGACCGTTTTGTGACCTCTGATCAGGTCATCTCGGCGGCACCCGATGTCATCATCGCGTCTTGGTGCGGCAAGAAAGTGCGCCCGGAAAAGATCGCCGCGCGTCCCGGATGGGATCAAATTCCCGCTGTTCAGCAGGGTCGCATTTTTGAGGTCAAATCGCCTTTGATCCTGCAACCCGGACCAGCCGCACTGACCGATGGGCTGGATGCAATTGTTGCCGCGCTGGCGTGACCCGAAGCGGCGGCGCGGGACAAGGGCTTTAGCCCGCCGCGCCATCGGCAGGCCGCCCCCCGGCCTGTCGATTGGATGACGCAAGTTCGAAGCACGCGCTAAGAGCTACCATGGCAGCCGTAAAACAAGTTGCTCAAAGTTCTGTTCGACACACCGCGGCCTGCCGACGGCGCTCTTTCCAGCCACCCCGATAAAATGCCGCGTTGAACACCATCAATTCATCCTAAATCACGCAACAGAAACTCGTGACGCCGTGTTTCGATTGAAACTACAGGCGCGCTGATATAGCCAAGCGCGAACTGAATTCTGCGCGAGCCAAAGGGGAGCCTGAAATGGCAGAGATTGAACGCGAAGCAATGGAATACGACGTGGTCATCGTCGGTGCGGGGCCAGCTGGTCTGTCTGCCGCGATCCGGTTGAAGCAGATTGATGCTGATCTGAACGTCGTTGTGCTCGAAAAAGGCTCCGAAGTGGGGGCGCATATCCTGTCGGGTGCGGTTCTTGATCCTTGCGGTCTTGACCGTCTGATCCCGGATTGGAAAGAAAAAGGCGCACCGATCAATGTGCCTGTGAACGAGGACAAGTTCTACATGCTGGGCGAAGCGGGTGCGCTGCGCATTCCGAACTTCCCGATGCCTCCGCTGATGAATAACCACGGCAATTACATCGTCTCTATGGGCAATGTCTGTCGCTGGATGGCCGAACAGGCCGAAGAACTTGGAGTGGAAATTTTCCCCGGCATGGCC
>CAZDXI010000425.1:0-2751 GCA_964509095.1 uncultured Rhodobacterales bacterium | reverse complement strand
CGGCGGCTTGCCGCAGGAAGGTGCGTGCGGCTTGCAGTTCGATCTCCATGTCGGCGAGTCGGAATTGCAGACCCTGAAACTGGTCTATGGTTTTGCCAAAGGCTTTGCGCTCGCCCATGTAGTCCAGCGTGGAATTGAGCGCGGTTTGGGCTGCGCCAAGGGAGCAGGCGGCAATGTTCAAACGCCCGCCGTCGAGACCCATCATCGCGTATTTGAAGCCCGCACCTTCTTCGCCGATCAGAGCGTCAGAGCCGATCTTGCAATCATCAAACTGCACCTGCGCTGTAGGTTGCGAGCGCCAGCCCATCTTGTCTTCCAACGCGCCAAAGCTGAGCCCCGGTGCACCGTCTTCGACCAACAATGCGGACACGCCCTTGGGTCCGTCCTCCCCAGTGCGCAGCATGCAGACATAAGCATCTGAATAGCCACCGCCCGAGATGAACGCCTTTGTCCCGTTGAGCGTGTACCCTTCGTTTGTGCGATCCGCGCGGGATTTCAGGGCCGCCGCGTCCGATCCGCTGCCGGGTTCTGTCAGGCAATAGGACAGCACGGTATTCATCGCCAAAACGTCTGGCATCACGCGCGACTTCATCTCGTCCGAGCCGAAACTGTCGATCATGCGCGCGCACATGTTGTGAATGGACAGGAACGCCGCGACGGAGGGGCAGGCCATAGACAACGCCTCGAACACCAGCGTCGCATCGAGCCGGGTTAGCCCCGCGCCGCCAGATTCTTCACTCACATACAAGCCACCGAACCCAAGTTCACCTACCGCGGGCCAAAGCGACTTCGGGATCGTGCCATCGGCCTCCCATGTGCGGGCATAAGGCGCGATTTCGGATTGGCCAAACGCGTGGGCCATATCGAAAATGGCGGTTTGTTCTTCGGATAGGGCAAAATCCATCAGCGCACGCTTCCGTATTTTATGAACACTTGTTCATTAATACGAAAGCCGATTGGATTTGACAAGTTCGCTCAGGCGCGGCGTTGTCTTTGTGCGTTGCGCTGTTTCATCAGGTCGGGCAAAGCATCCAACCCACCGGTTGGGGCGATGCGGTCGGGCAGGGCGGCTTTCAACACGCTCAGCGGGATCATATCTGTCCCATCATTGGAGACTTGCGACACGATGGCTTCGATTTGCTCATGGTCGAGCCCAGCGCGCGCCGCCGGTTTTGTGCGTGTGTGCTGGTGGGAAAACCGGCTCAACTTTCCAGCGGACGGACTGACCGGGGCAGCGCCGTCATCCAGATCGGAGTCAGGATCGGAAAATCGGCTGAAGTGCCTTGGTATGTGCGCCTCCCCAGCGTCCAGACCACCGCGCACCACCCGGGCGAGAATTCCTCGTGCAGACTTCATATCTGACAGCTAATCCGGATTGGTTAGCGAAGGGTTAAGTGAAAAGACTCTCCACACCGGGAGCGGCGGATTTCTGCGTGTCGGGGACCAAAATCCCGGGATCACATCGGCAAGTTTCCGTCATTTCAGTTTCACCACAGATCCTGCTGCCCAACCCGGCATGCCAGACCGGCACCAGTCGAGCTTATATGCGTCATCCTTGCCGTTGTGGTGCCATCCCACGCCCACGAGATTCGCGAATAATCCGTTGGGACGCAGCTTTAGCGTGAAGAAGGCGGAACAGCCGTCAAAGCCGCCTCTGCGCCCATGAGAGATGTGAAACACCGAATGGCCATGGCGCGTGTGACCTGTGCCGCCGCCGGTATAATACCCATCTACACTCCCATTGGCGGGCGCCTGCTGGGGCATGCCAGAGGCGTTCAGTTCTGTGCTGATCGTGGCGGCAAGGATGTATTCCGCGCACTTCTTGGAGTCTTTGACAGTCGCACGACCGCTGAGCCGATGGATTTTTGCCCCAAGATCTTCGGGCGTCATGACCTTGGGGGATTCACGTCCCTCGGCCCCGTCTACGGGTTCCATTGTCACCATCTGAGCGTTGATCCGGGGCATCCATAACCTCCATTCCTGAGCAACCAAGATATGAAGACATTAGACGCGCGCGGACCCGATCAGATGTGATGCGGCTCACAGCAGGCAAAAACCTTCTCAGAGGTGCGCGGGCCGCTTAGGCGCTGGCGAACTGAACTTGCCGCATGACAGGCGCAGAGCGCAGCGAACGCGATGAGACATCCATTTCAGAGCATTGCGACACGCGCGACGGCAGCGCGGATGCCAGAACACTTAACGGAATGATCTCCGCGCCTTCGTTGGACAGTTGGTCCGGGACGACCTTTGTCGGTCTGGCCGGTTTCACGTCTGCCGTACAAGGCGTCTCATTCGTGACCAGTGCGACGCGCGGTTTTGGCTTCAAGCGGGTGTGGCATGCGGTAAAGCGGCTCAGGCGTTCCTGGGTCGGGCTGAATTGTCCGCTGGGTTTTGGCACGCAATCCTGCGGATCGACATCGGCCTCGGGCACGGGGTCTTCGGCATAAGACAGTTCGTCCGTCCGACGCATATTTTTGCGTAGATCCAAAGGTGAAAAGCGCGAGTTCGGTTGAACGTTGGCAGGCGTCATATGTTTCCCCTCATCCCTTTACAGGTCTCTTTTTGCCCTCCACCCGTAAAACGTAGTGAAAAATAAATACAACTTTTGGGAGAAAATATGCCGATTTCTAGGCAAGCGGGAATTTTACGTCGTCGTGCGCGAACGGGCAGAGACCGGACCCGCGCACGACATTTGAGCGCGCGTTACTCCATAACAGGAATGGAGAACTCACCACCTTCTTTGATTCCGCT
>CAZDXI010000424.1:0-2753 GCA_964509095.1 uncultured Rhodobacterales bacterium | reverse complement strand
GCAAGCACTCTCTCAGCTGTCAAACCTACTCACTGCCGTCGCCAAGTCGCTCCACACGGTCCACCAGATCTACCAGCGTGTTGCGGCAATCCTCGACAGAGCCGTTGCAGGTCATACCGCGTTTGGGGTGGATGACTTCGTATACAGCCCGACCATTGGCGCGGGCTTGCGCGAGCGTCTGGCCCGCCGGGTAGCGCGCAACGACCGGGTAGGTTTGACCCTGATAGGGGATGGTATACAGCGTTTCACCGCGATCTGTCGGCGCGGCGCATCCCATTGCAAAAAGCGCCAGCGCGCAGGTGGCTGTGACCCGTAACATCGTCTTTTCCTCCAACACCGACAAACCTGGAGCAAAACTTAGCGTCGGTGCCGCAACTTTCCACGCGCGGGCCATCTTGCCCCGCTGCATAGCTCTGCCTAAGGTCGCGGCAACGACGACGGGTTCTCGCACATGTCCAACAATCTGGTCGGCGCGCTTCTAATGATGGCGTCGATGTTCTCCTTTACGGTCAATGACACGTTCATCAAGCTGACGAATGGCGCGTTGCCATTGTCACAGTTGCTGACCGTGCGCGGTGTGATCGCGACGGTTCTGATGGTTCTGCTGGCGATGTCATTGCGGGGATTGCGGTTCAGCTTTGGGGCGCGGGGCTGGCGGTTCATCGCGATGCGCAGCGTGACCGAGATTGGGGCTGCGTATTTCTTTCTGACGGCGCTGTTGCACATGCCATTGGCGAATGTGACGGCCGTTTTGCAAGTGCTGCCGCTGACCGTGACGCTGGGAGCGTTCTTGGTATTCCAAGAACCAATCGGATGGCGCAGGATGAGCGCGATCCTTGTCGGGTTCGTCGGCATGTTACTGATGCTACGACCGGGGACAGATGGTTTCACGATCTGGTCTTTGTATGCGTTGGTTGCGGTGATCTGCGTGACTGCGCGTGACCTGATTACCCGTAGAATGCCATCTGATGTGCCGTCCCTGACAGTGGCCACGGCCAATTCGTTCATGGTGGCTGCCTTTTTTACACTGTCGAGCTTCGGTGTCGCATGGCAGCCCATAACGATGGACTTGTGGTGGCTGATCGTCGGGTCCGCGTTGTTCATCATTGGTGGCTATTTCTTTTCGGTGCAAACTATGCGCTTGGGCGAGATCTCGTTTGTGGCTCCGTTTCGCTACACCAGCCTGATCGCTGCGTTGATCCTGGGCTGGCTGGTGTTCGGGGATTTTCCCGATGGTTGGACGCTTCTTGGCGCTGGGATCGTGGTTGCCGCAGGGCTGTTTACGCTTTGGCGGGAAGCGCAATTGCGCGAGCGCTGATTGCGTTTGGGATCCACCAAGGTTGTGACGATGAGGCGCGTTTGCTAAAACGAACGTGCACTTGGAGATGCACCCAACCTGCGGAAAGGACAGAAGTCCACTCCATCAAGAAACCCGTCAGATGAACTGACCTTTGGCGAATGATGCAGGTATTCAGCCAGTAAGAAGGAAAGTTCGATGCCGACAAAATGGCTCCCCGAGTCCGCCAATCTTGATCACCTGAAATTTCAGGCAAAGGATCTGTTGCGAGATTTTCGCATAGGTCACAAAGCTGCACTGCAACGGGTGCGCGAGTTTCATCCCAAGTTCGAGAACCTCCCCGACAGCGAGATCACAGAGCGCACTTTCAGTCTGAGCGATGCACAGCTGTCGATTGCCCGGGAATATGGGTATCCAAGCTGGCCGCGACTGAAAGCCGTTGTTGCGGAGAGGCTGCATGACGACTTGCACCTCTCGCACAATGATCGCCTGCCCGATGGTCCGTTCAAACAGGCCCTAGATTTTATGGATGAAGGTGACGAGACGCGGCTAAGTCAGCATTTGGCGCAGTACCCCGACCTGATCCACAAGACGGCGAAGTTTGAGGGAGGAAACTACTTTTCCAACCCGACGCTCCTTGAGTTTCTGCCGGAGAACCCGTTTCGGCGTGAAACGATGCCTGCCAATGCAGTCAGGATTGCCGAAATGCTCTTGCAAGCAGGCGCGAAGTCGAACCAAAGCGCGATGGATACCACGCTTGGTTTGGTGGCGTCGGGCAGGATTTGTCGGGAGTGTGGGCATCAGACGGACCTCATCAAATTGTTGTGTCGTTATGGGGCGGATCCGGCTTCGGCCATGCAGACGGCGTTGGTGCATCTGGAGTTTGAGGCGGCGCGTGAGTTGCTGACAGGCGGAGCGCCGCTGACCCTAACAACGGCTGCGACACTTGGCGATGCGGCAGCGGTGTCGCAGTTGATCGAGGACGCGCCCAATCCTGAGCTGCAAATGGCGTTGGCATTGTCCGCGAATGCAGGCCGGGCCGATATCGTGAAACACCTGTTGAGTGCGGGTGCGGACCCGAACCAGTACAATCCGACTGGCGGTCATAGTCATTGCACACCGCTCCATTCTGCTGTTGCGAGTGATGAATACGAAACGGTTGTGGCACTTATCGCAGGGGGTGCTGACCCAAGCGTTAAAGACATTCACCACGATATGACGCCGCTTGGCTGGGCAGAGTACTTGAAACGACAGCAGATTGCCGAGTTCCTCAAATCGCGGTCTCTGAAGGTGCCTTAACCAACAGTTGCGGATTTTGAATGACACGGCACATAGACCCGAGGCCAAAGGGCAACGGGTGCTGTTGACAGCCCATCCGACTCCCCCTATACGCCGCACATCCCGACCGCAGGGCACACCCTGAATGTCGGATTACAGAACTGAAGTGGTCACGATC
>CAZDXI010000423.1:0-2762 GCA_964509095.1 uncultured Rhodobacterales bacterium | reverse complement strand
GGGTGCGATGCCTGCGGAAGAACCATTCTCGACGATCTCTCTGATCGCGTCGACTTACTGGTTCGCCTACTTCCTCGTCATCCTGCCGCTGTTGGGTGTGATCGAAAAGCCCGATCCGCAGCCGGAAACGATCGAAGACGACTTCGCAGCGCATTACCCCAAAGCGGGCGGTGATGCTGCCACGCAGCCTGCAGAATAAGGAAAGCGAGACTATGATGTTGAAGAAACTTGTTCTCAGCGCGGGCATTGCCCTTGGTCTTGCGACCGGTGCGATGGCTGCAGGTGGCGCGGGCTATGTGGAGGATTTCGAATTCTCCTTTGAGGGTCCGTTTGGCACCTATGATCAAAACCAGCTGCAGCGCGGCCTGCAGATCTATACCGAGATCTGCGCGTCCTGCCACGGTCTGCAATATGTGCCGATCCGCACTCTGTCTGACAAAAGCGGCCCCGGCATGCCAGAAGATCAGGTGCGCGCCTATGCGAGCGAATTTGCGGTTCTGGACGAGGTGAACAACCACCACCTTTATGACCCGGAAAATGACGAGCTGCGCGCACTGACCGAAACCGACAATTTCCCGGCCAACATGTCGGCAAATGCGCCTGATCTGTCCATGATGGCTAAGGCACGCGCCGGTTTCCACGGCCCTTATGGACTGGGCATCAACCAGTTCATGAAAGGCATGGGCGGCCCGGAATACATCGCATCCTTGCTGACAGGCTATACGGGTGAGGAAAAAGAAGAAGCCGGAACCGTCCTGTACGAAAACAAGGCGTTCCCCGGTGGCTGGATTTCCATGGCGCCGCCGCTATATGGCGAGGACGTGGACTTCGCAGACGGTCATTCCAATGACCTGCACCACCTGTCCGAGGACATCTCTGCCTTCCTGATGTGGACCGCAGAACCCAAGATGATGGCCCGTAAGCAAGCTGGCTTTGTCGGCGTTGTGTTCCTGACCATCTTGTCGGTGCTTCTGTATCTGACCAACAAACGCCTCTGGGCGCCGATCAAAGGCAAGGACCACTAGGTCCAAACCCTTTTGATCGTTCGATCTTAACCCCCGCGCCTGTCGCGGGGGTTTTTTGTTTGGCATGACCCCCACATCGCGGCATGATTGCCTGACGGGGGACCTGCATTGGCTTTGGACATAAAGACGTTTGACTTGAACGCAATCGACGCGGCCTTCATCGAAGACCCGCATCCGGTTCTTCATGCGCTGCGCCGCGACAGTCCCGTGCATCATAACGCGGATGGATCCGTCTATCTGACACGTCACGCGGATTGCCTGAAGGTCTATCAATCCCGCGATATGCTGTCGGACAAAAAGGAGGCCTTCGGTGAGAAGTTCGGAAAGTGCCCGCTGCAGGAACACCACACGACCAGCCTGATTTTCAACGATCCGCCGTATCACACTGTAGTCCGCAAGCTGATTTCCAGCGCATTCACGCCGCGCAAGTTGGCGGAATTTGAACCCTTGATCGAGCAAATCGTCGCCCGTCTGCTGGACCGCGTCGAAGACCTTGGCGAGCTTGATCTGATCAATGATTTTGCCAAGGTCCTGCCGACGGAGATCATCTCCTTCATGCTCGGAATACCGGAGCAATACCGCGAACGCCTGCGCGGGTATTCGATTTCGATACTCGGAGCACTTGACCCTGTGGTTCCTCAAGATCGGCTGGATGCAGGCAACGCCGCGGTGACCGAGTTCTCCGAAATTCTGAACGACCTGATCAATCACAGACGCCAGAACCCGGATGGGGCAGCGCAGGGCGAAGTTCTCGAATCCCTGATTTTCGGGGAACATGACGGACGGCAGCTGACTCAGGAAGAACTGATCCAGAACTGCATTTTCCTGCTGAATGCGGGGCACGAAACGACGACCAGCATGGTCGGAAATTCCATCGGTTTGCTGCTGGACAACCCGGATCAGCACACCTTGCTGCGGAACAATCCAGACCACATTGCCCCGGCAGTAGAAGAGTTCCTGCGCATGGAAAGTCCCCTGCAGATCGGCAATCGTCTGGCCGGTGAGGACATTGATCTGGGCGACACGGTCATTCCCAAAGGAACCTATATTCACACCAGTATCGGCGGCGCGAATCGCGATCCCGCGCAGTTCGAAAACCCGGATCGGTTCGACATCACGCGCCGCCCCAATCGCCACATCGCCTTCATCACTGGCATCCACGTCTGCCTCGGCGCCACGCTGGCGCGGGTCGAAGGGCGCATCGCAATCGGAGAGTTCGTAAAGCGCTTCCCAAAGCTGGAACAGAACGGTCCTCGCACCCGGTTGCCGTTGGCGCGGTTCCGGGGCTACACCGCTTTTCCGATCAAGGTTTAGGCGACCAAAGCGCGACCCGTCGCAGCCTTGATCCGAGCCGATACAATCTGACCCTCGGCCTGAGGCGTAGCAAACTGTACTTCGGTGAATTGTTCCGTGCGGCCCATGGTCGGATTTTCCATCAGAACCCGATGATCTCGTCCGATCTGACCTTCCAAATGAGATTGCACACGCGCATCACCCGCCGCCCGCAATCGCGCAGCGCGGGATTTGATGGCGGGACCTTGAACCTGCGGCATCCGGGCCGCCGGAGTACCGGGACGCGGCGAGTAAGGGAACACGTGCAACCACGTCAGGTGGCAGTCCTCAACCAACCGAAGCGAGTTTTCGAAATGCGCTTCGGTCTCGGTCGGGAAGCCGGCGATAATGTCGGCTCCGAACGTCATATCGGGACGCAACGCGCGCGCCTCTTGTGCAAAGCGG
>CAZDXI010000422.1:0-2794 GCA_964509095.1 uncultured Rhodobacterales bacterium | reverse complement strand
ACGCGTCGTGCGCTGGCCTTGTCGCCAAGGGCGCGCATGGTTTCCGCCTTGGGTCCGATAAAGGTAATGCCGTTGTTCTCACAGGCTTCCACGAAGTCGGGGTTTTCAGACAGCAGACTATAGCCGGGATGGATCGCGTCCGCGCCGCACTCCTTGGCGACGCGGATGATCTCATCAATGCTGAGATATGCCGCAACCGGCCCCATGCCTTCGCCAATCCGATACGCCTCATCCGCTTTGAACCGATGCAGGCACAACTTGTCTTCTTCGGCAAAGACCGCGACCGTCTTCTTGCCCATCTCGTTGGCGGCACGCATCACGCGGATGGCGATTTCGCCTCGGTTGGCGATAAGGATTTTCTTGAAGTCAGGCATACGGGCGAACCTTTCACGTAAATTTGGGCGCACCATAGGGATGGTTAACAGTAGCGCAATACCGACAGTTTGGTAGGCCTCTGCGCTCAACGTGCTTCCAAGAGCGCTGACCGTCGGGCGAGATTGACGGGATTGGTCCGTTGGCTTAACCCTAAGCCTATTGGTTTAACCGGAGTATCCTATGTTCAAGTCTTTGCCTTCAATTGGTTTTCTGTCTGTGTTTGGTTTGTTGGCGGGATGTACAGGGCCATCAATCGGCGTGCCGCAGGTGACACTGAACAAAGGTGCACCAATTACATTGCAAGCGATGCTGGCGGCCCATGAAGGTCAGCGAGTCTGCACGAATTATGAAGCATCCACCAATTCATGTGCGTCGATCATCGACACTGTGTCAGTGACAGGTACGACGATCACGTCTCGTGAGACCGCTGCCTTGCGCGGACTGACTGGTACCGGCACAGAGACGATCACGCTGCAAAGCAGGGGTACAATCGATCAGGGGCGCAACTGCGTGACTGAAAATGACATCAAGATATCGAGCACGACTCTGGACAGCGATACTGCGGCTTTCGTGTTGGGTGTGACGCGGGATTTGATCGCGCAGTCTGGTGGTATGTGCGCAAGTTACTTCGTGAGCGGTGACGGTTATGTGGCCAGTACGCGCGGGCGTGACGGGTCCATTTTCCCGCCGGGTGACACGCGTTTCGATTTCTTCAGCGGCCAGCGGAGCCTGCGTCCGCAATAGGGGCAGGCAGGTCCGTCAGATCAGCAAGACCCATTTGACCCATGTTGGCGATAAGATCTTCTGACAGAATGTGAACGAGGTGATCGGGCCCAATCTCCGTACCCAACGCGGCCAATGCGTAGTGCCATGCGCGTCCCAGCATCACAAAATCCGCGCCAAGAGACAGCGCGCGCAAGATGTCGAGCCCGCCTTCCACGCCACTGTCAAAGATCAATGGTAGCTTCGTTGCTGATCGAATGTCCGGCAACACGTCAATGCTGGCCGGGGCCGCATCGAACTGACGACCCGCATGGTTAGAGACCCACAGCGCATCAACACCTTCGGCTTCCAACTTGGGCGCATCTTCAGCACGCATCACACCTTTCACGATGAACGGACCATCCCAATGTTCGCGCAGCCAGCTTACATATTCCATGTCCGGAGACGCGCGCAGCAGATATCCCACATGGGCCGTAGGCGGTAAGCTCTCGCGATCCTCCGGTATGTATTTATCCAACGTGCGCATCCGTGGCATACCGTGTTTCTGAATTCCCAAAGCCCAAGCAGGGCGCAGCGCGACCTGAGCCATCAGTCTGGGGGTCAGCTTGGGCGGATTGGTCAGACCGGATCGCACCTGCCGCTCGCGTCTGGACGCCATGGGGACATCAACTGTCAGTACAAGCGTTTTGAACCCGGCGTCCTTGATGCGTTCCAACATATCTGAACGGGTCTCGGGGTCGCGCGGTGGATATAGCTGGTACCAGGCATTATCGCCCAGATGCGGTGCGATGTCCTCCGGCGACGCAGCAGCCACTGTGGACATCGTATATGGGATGTCATGCCGCTTTGCCGCTTTGGCCAGCGCCACTTCCGCGCCGGGCCAAATCAATCCGGACATGCCAATCGGCGCAATGCCAAAGGGAAACGGACACGTGCGCCCCAGAAACTCTGTGGTCAGATCCGGTACGATCTTCCCGTGCAGAATGGAGGGCAGGAATTTCAGCGCATCCAATGCCGTGCGATTGTCTCGCCGCGTATGCTCTTCCCCGGTTCCGCTATCCAGATATTCCCACACGAACTTCGGAATGCGGCTTTGTGCGCGAGTGCGCAGGTCGGTCAGCGCAGGGAAACGAGTATCCAAAGACATTCTGCGGTGTTTCTCCGCTCTGGTCGAAATTGTCCAGAGGCCCAAGAAACGGCAAAGTCCATATGTAAAAAGTTCAAATCTAGAGTTTCTGTCTGCTTTACGTGTTTTCAGGCTTTTACGTTTTGCCAGCGGGTTTCCTAGGATTTCGATGATGCCTGCGAGGCTGCGATTTCGTTTGGAACATAGTAAGAACGTCTCTTTATTTCAGGCGCTGGGCGCGCTAGGTTGCCCGCCATGAGCAGTTTTGACGAAATGGACGCCTTTGAGGGCGCATCACTGTCAGCACGCGCAATGGCTGCGCGACCCGCACCGTATCTCGATGGTCTAAACCCCGCGCAGCGCGAGGCGGTCGAAAAGATGGACGGGCCGGTGTTGATGCTGGCGGGTGCGGGCACAGGCAAAACGCGGGCGCTGACCGCGCGCATTGTGCACCTACTGGCGCAAGGCAAAGCACGGCCCAACGAAGTACTCGCCGTGACCTTCACCAACAAGGCCGCGCGCGAGATGAAGAACCGTGTAGGCGGGATGCTTGGCCAGCAGATCGAAGGC
>CAZDXI010000421.1:0-2811 GCA_964509095.1 uncultured Rhodobacterales bacterium | reverse complement strand
GCGCAGGCTTGCGCCGCGAAGGCTTCGTTGGCCTCCACAAGATCAAGGTCATCGACGGTCCAGCCTGCTTTGTCCAATGCTTTGCGCGACGCATAGATTGGGCCAACGCCCATGATGGACGGGTCGAGGCCAGCAGTTGCGTAGGATGCGATGCGCGCGAGAGGCTCGATCCCGCGTTTTTCGGCATTGTCAGCAGACATCAGCAGGGTCGCGGCGGCACCGTCGTTCAGACCGGACGCGTTGGCGGCTGTTACGGAGCCTTCTTTGGCGAAGGCAGGGCGCATTTTGGCCATCGCTTCAATGTTGGCACCGTGGCGGATGTATTCATCGGCGTCGACGACGATGTCACCCTTGCGGGTTTTCACGGTGAAGGCTGTGATTTCGTCTGCGAACTTGCCGGCTTTTTGTGCGGCTTCGGCTTTGTTTTGCGACGCGACTGCGAATTCGTCCTGCATGTCACGGCTGATCTGCCATTTCTCGGCAACGTTTTCCGCAGTCTGACCCATGTGGTAGCCGTTGAAGGCGTCCCAGAGGCCATCGCGGATCATGGTGTCGATGTATTTCAGATCACCCATTTTGTGACCGGCGCGCAATGCTGCGGCGTGGGGGGAGAGCGTCATGTTTTCTTGACCACCGGCTGCAACGATGTCGGCGTCGCCCAATTGGATATGTTGTGCACCAAGTGCAACGGCGCGAAGACCTGAGCCACATACCTGATTGATGCCCCAAGCGGCGGCTTCTTGAGCCAAGCCTGCGTTGATGTGCGCTTGGCGTGCTGGGTTTTGGCCTTGTGCTGCGGTCAGAACCTGACCCAAAATTGTTTCAGAAACTTCAGCTTTGTCCACGCCGGCGCGTTCGACTACAGCTTCGAGAACTGTTGCGCCAAGGTCATGCGCGGGCGTGTTGGCGAAAGAGCCACCAAAGCTTCCCACAGCCGTCCGCGCGGCGGATGCAATTACCACATTTGTCATGAATATCTTCCTCTGCCTGATGTCACGGCAGGATCGTGCGAAATGCAACTGGACTATGTGCAGTTGCAATGGCGGCCCCACCAAGTTCGTCGCACGCCTTACCCCAACCATGACGTGGCGGCAACGGACAGGGTGTCTCAGGGGGTGGGACGCAGACTTGCAAAACAAGCAATCCTGCTGATTGCACTACGTCTTTAGGCGGTGCGCTGATCGGAACGACCGACCCCGGGCAACCAGGACGGGCGGGTTGTTGGGGCACCGAAGTGAAATCCTTGCAGGCAGTCGACACCGATTGAGCGCAAAAGCTCAGCGTCTTCACCGCTTTCGACCATTTCGGCAACGCAGAGCATGTCGAACTGCTTGCCGATTGATACCATCGCCTTGGCAAGGACCAGATTGTCTGGATCCTGCGAAATGCCACGGATGAACTGACCGTCAATTTTCAGAATATCGAAGAAGAAGTCTTTGAAATAACGCAGTGCTGTGTAGCCCGAACCAAAATCATCCAGCGCAAAACAGATGCCACGCATTTGCAACCGATCCATGAAATCAATCACCAGTTCCGGCACTGTCATCGCACTGGTTTCGGTAATTTCGAGGATCAGGCGCGGCCCGATGCTGTCGTCCCGATCCAGCCAACGTTCCAGAGTTTTCATCCAAGGGGTATACCCGATGGATCGCGCAGACATATTGATAGACAGACGTAGCCCGGGAACCAGAGACAACGCCTTGCAGCCCATGGCCAGGGATAGCGTGTCGATGGAACGCCCGAGTTCCGTGTCTTCGACAATCGGCATGAAATCGCGCGCGGGGATAACCCGGCCAGTTTCGTCCAACACACGGATCAGCCCCTCATAAAAAGCAACCGAATCGGCCGGTTGGGCCCGCATGACAGGTTGAAACGCGAGCAGCGCCTGTTTGTTGCGCACGGCTTGGGTCACCATGTCGAGAGTGTCCGCGTCACGACGCGCCACCGCATAATCCAGCGGTGTGTGCCCACCATTGGGCATGTCTGCCAAGTCTCTTTTTGTCGGTTTGGGCATGTGCGTCATTCTCTACTTGCCAATAGGATGCAACATGCGGGAATTTGACTAAGGAGTGCTTAATGTTCGCATTTTGTACGCATTTTAGAGAACAGGGGGAACTGACGTGGAACGCTGCGGTTGGGTGGGCTCAGAAGAGATATACAAGACCTATCATGACACGGAATGGGGCGTGCCGGAACGAGATGCCCGCGCCTTGTGGGAAAAGCTAATTCTGGATGGATTTCAGGCGGGTTTGAGTTGGATTACCATACTGAAAAAGAGAGAGAATTTCCGGACCGCCTTTGCCGGGTTTGACCCGGAAACCATCGCGAGTTGGGGAGAGGGCGAGGTGCAAACGCTGCTGGGCAATGCTGGGATCATCCGTCATCGCGGCAAGATTGAAGCGACGATTGGCAACGCGCAGGCTTACTTGAAGATCCGGGATCGAGAGGGTTTTGATCAATACTTATGGAAATATCTGGATGGGGAGCCGTTGCAGAACCAGTGGACGTCATTGGCGGATGTTCCGGCGTTCACGCCTTTGTCTACGCAGATTTCCAAGGACTTGAAGAAAGAGGGGTTCCGCTTCTGTGGGCCGACAATTGTCTATGCGGCGATGCAGGCGATGGGGTTGGTGAATGATCATTTGGTGACGTGTCCAAGGCATGCAGAGTGTGCGGCGTTGGCCTGACGGGAGTGTCGCTGTTCCGGCTACGCCGAAAGACGCCCCACCCGCCGTCCCATAAGCGTGCCGTTTTGACGTTGACTCATACGAGAACGGGCGTATAAGCGCGGCTTCATTGGTGTTGGTGGCC
>CAZDXI010000420.1:0-2826 GCA_964509095.1 uncultured Rhodobacterales bacterium | reverse complement strand
GAATGAGCGAGCGTGGCATGGGCTCTGCTGTGGGGCAGGTGCCGGAATATATCGAAATGGTCACCCGCTGGTGCAAACAGTACTACGACAAACCAGTGATCGTGAAGCTGACACCGAATATCACTGACATCCGCTATCCTGCGCGTGCAGCGCATAATGGCGGCGCGGATGCCGTGAGCCTGATCAACACCGTGTCTTCGATCACGTCAGTGAACCTCGACACAATGTCGCCGGAGCCTTCGATTGATGGCAGAGGATCTCATGGCGGGTTCTGTGGTCCGGCGGTGAAACCCATTGCGTTGAACATGGTCGCAGAAATTGCGAGGGACCCAGAAACGCGCGATTTGCCCATTAGCGGGATCGGGGGGGTCACCACGTGGCGCGATGCGGCAGAGTTTCTGGCTCTCGGTGCGGGCAATGTGCAGGTATGTACCGCGGCGATGACGTATGGGTTCAAGATCGTTGAAGAAATGATCTCGGGCCTGTCGCAGTGGATGGATGAAAAGGGCCATACTTCGGTTGCGGACGTAGTGGGGCGTGCCGTGCCTAATGTGACTGACTGGCAGTATCTGAACCTGAATTACGTCGCGAAAGCACACATAAATCAAGACGACTGCATCAAATGCGGGCGCTGCTATGCGGCGTGTGAAGATACCTCGCACCAAGCGATTTCGGTGTCCGAGGACCGTGTGTTCGAAGTGATCGACGCGGAATGCGTGGCCTGCAATTTGTGTGTGAATGTCTGCCCGGTCGAAGGCTGCATCGACATGGTGCCGATGCAGACCGGCACTACAGATCCACGCACAGGGCAGGTGGTCCAACCGGATTATGCCAACTGGACCACGCACCCCAACAACCCGGCTACGCGCGCGGCGGAGTGATCAGGACTCCGGCGACGTGGGCAGCATCCGGTCTTCCGGATCGCGGATCACAGACAACAGGTCCGTCAAGCCATGCCGGGCTTGAAACGCTTTTGTGATTGTATGATCGGTTTGCGACGCTTCCTGAGCTTCGACGATGCTGCGGGCTTGTGCAGATTCATCTTGTTTGTCCGCCATCGGCTTTGCGTCTACGTCCGGTTTCGCGGTTTGACGTTTGGCGCTCAGCGAAAAGGCTTGCTTTTCACCTGCAAAACCGCGGGATGTTGCGTCCCCGCTGTCTGCATTTGATTGACCTGCAATTACGCGTTGCAAGGCGACAACTGATGCAATCACGCTTTGCTGCGTTTGGGATTGCCCATTTTGCGCACCACCTGGCGCGACTTCTGACACTGCAAACATAGGACCCACCTCCTGGGAATTTCCAAGTTGGTCGCCCACCACCCAATGTGTGAACAAGTTACTACCAGCTGGACGAAAAACCACAGAAATTGGAAAGGTTGGTAAACTAGGGGTTAAGAACCGGGCGCAAGCAACTTGCGAAACATCGTATCAAGGAACGTCGTCGCACTTTGATCGCCCCGGTCGCGAAGCAAGACCTGAACCTGCGCTTCAAAGTCAGCGTAATGCTGTGTCGTTGCCCAAATGGAAAACAACAGGTGCCGTGGGTCAACCGGGGCGAGTTTTCCCGCATCCACCCATGCCTGAATAACAAGGCACTTTTCGTCAAAAAGCGGCTTTAAACCCGCCTCCAGATGCGGCCCCATGCGCGGTGCGCCTTGCAGGATTTCGTTAGCAAATAAGCGGCTTTCGCGCGGTAAATCCCGACTCATTTCCAATTTGCGCATGACGTAGGACAGCAGTTCTTCCATCGGGTCCCCGTCTGCGTCCATTTCAATCAGCGGGTCGAGCCATGTTTCCATTAACTGGTTCAGCAGGGTGATGTGAATGTCTTCCTTGCCGCTGAAATAATACAGCATATTGGGCTTGGATAGCCCGGCAGCCGCGGCGATCTGATCCAATGTCGCCCCGCGGTAGCCATGTGCCGAAAACACATCCAGAGCCGCATCCAGAATCTTGCGGCGATTGCGCATCTGAATGCGGCTTGGCTTTTTCGGGATTGCGTCAGACATGCCTGACCTTTCATCAAAAAACTCGCCAACAGCACGAATTTCGGAGCGGCGGTACAATCCTGTACTTGACTCACTGCGTTGCGAGGCTGACTGTATCTTTACCAAATGGTAAAAAACGGCACAGTGCAAGTGCAACAGGGCGCGACGGGGTATCACATGGCAGCACCAGGGGAAAATCTGCGCATCAATGGGGATCGGCTGTGGGACAGCTTGATGGAAATGGCCAAGATCGGCCCCGGCATCGCAGGGGGCAACAACCGCCAGACATTGACGGATGAGGACAGCGAAGGTCGGCATCTGTTTCAACGCTGGTGTGATGACGCCGGCTGCACGATGGGTGTTGATGAAATGGGCAACATGTTCGCGCGGCGCGAGGGCACGGACCCGGACGCGCTACCGGTCTATGTTGGCTCGCACCTCGATACTCAGCCAACCGGTGGGAAGTACGACGGTGTGCTTGGGGTACTGGGCGGGTTGGAGATCATCCGTTCCCTCAACGATCTCGGCATTCAGACCAAGCACCCTATTGTTGTCACCAACTGGACCAACGAAGAAGGCACGCGCTATGCCCCGGCGATGCTGGCCTCCGGTGTGTTCGCAGGCAAGCACACGCTCGACTGGGCCTATGAAAAGGTCGACGCGGACGGCAAACGGTTCGGCGACGAGTTGGAACGCATCGGCTGGAAGGGCGACGAAAAGGTCGGGGATCGCAAGATGCACGCTTTCTTCGAACTGCACATCGAACAAGGTCCGATCCTTGAAGCTGAGGGCAAGGATATCGGCGTCGTCACCCACGGTCAGGGCCTGCGCTGGAT
>CAZDXI010000419.1:0-2833 GCA_964509095.1 uncultured Rhodobacterales bacterium | reverse complement strand
CCTATCTACATGCTGCATTGCGGCATTTCAAGTATTTTCTGCACTGCAGCATAAACTTTTTTCTGCACATGCAAAATGGAGTTAAGTCACTGTAAAAACGCCATTATTTATCGAAAGGCGGAGAAATTAGGCAGTATTGGCGCGAAAAATCGCTCTCTGCCCCGCAGCATTATCCCTGATTTTTTAGCGCTAACGCTCTTTACGGGGTGGCGGGTGGGCGCTTTTGAGCGAACGCTCAAACAGTCCCATCCCGACGCCGGATCAGAACTTGGCGCGTTTGGCCACATAGGTGCCGGGTGCGTCGCACAGAACTGCGTGCCCATCCGCACCGGGCTGACGCGCCTTGACCTGCTTGCCGGAGCGTTTCTTCAGCCAGTCGCCCCAGCGCGGCCACCAAGACCCTTCGTTGAAATCTGCCGACGCTTGCCAGTCCGGCGCGTCCAGAGACAGATCCTCATTGGTATAGTGACCATATTTCTTCTTGGTTGGCGGGTTCACGATCCCAGCGATATGGCCGGATTCAGACAGAACAAAGGTCTTGTCCTTCGCACCCATCTTCTGAACACCGCGATAGCAGTCTTTCCACGCCGCGATGTGGTCGGTTTCACAAGTCACCGAGAACAGGGGCACGTCCACCTCGTCCAGAACCAAGTGATGTCCCATCAGATCGAACCCTGTGGTGGCCAGTTCATTGCGCTGACACAGGCCACGCAGATATTGCATCGCCATCTTGCCGGGCAGGTTCGCGCCGTCCCCGTTCCAGTAAAGCAGGTCAAACGCAGGAGGCGTTTCCCCCATCATGTAGCTCTTGATCGCGGGGCGATAGACCAGATCGTTGGAGCGCAGGAACGAGAACGTGCGCGCCATGATAACAGACGGCAGCACACCTTTGTCGTCCACTTCGGCTTCGATTCCGTCGATGAAATCGTCCTGAAGAAAGGGCGTGAACTCCCCCTGATCGTCGAAATCGGTCAACGCGGTAAAGAAGGTCGCGGATTTGATCGACTTGTCTTTGCGTTGCTTCAGCAGCGACAGGGTCAGCGACAAAGTCGTGCCCGCAATACAGTAGCCAACAACATTGACCTGCTTTTGCTTGGTGATCGCTTTGACTTCTTCGATCGCGGACAGATAGCCGTCCTGAATATAGTCCTCCATCCCGATATCCGCATAAGATGGGTCGGGGTTGATCCAGCTGACGATAAAGACGGTATAGCCTTGATCGACCGCCCAGCGGATCATGGAGTTCTGCTCTTTGAGATCCAGAATATAGTATTTGTTGATCCAGGGCGGGAAGATCAGCAGCGGCACTGCATGCACCTTGTCGGTGGAGGGCGTGTATTGGATCAGTTCCAGCATCTTGTTGCGGAACACCACTTTGCCCGGCGCAGTCGCAATGTTGCGGCCCAGTTCGAACGCACGTTCGTCCGCGAGTTTGACGACCAGTTCACCATTGTTGGCCTCAAGGTCCGTGATCAGGTTTTCCAAACCGTCCACAAGACTTTGACCTTCGGTTTCCACGGCCTTTTCCAAGGCGTCCGGGTTGGTGGCCAGAAAGTTCGTGGGCGCCATCATGTCGATGATCTGCCGAGAGAAGTAATGCAGGCGCTGGCGTTCCTTGGGGTCAAGGTCCACGGCCTCATCCACAGCGGCCTGAATGGCATCGGCGTTGATCAGGTATTGCTGTTTGATGAAGTTGAAATAGGGGTGTTCGTCCCAAAGAGGATTGGCAAAACGCGCATCCTTCGGCCCGGGATCAGAGGGCGCTTGCAGCTTGCCTTGCGCCAGGGCGGCCTGGGCTTCCACGAAATGGCTGACGGTTTTGGTCCAGTAGCCCATCTGCTGTTCGATCAGCTTGGCGGGATTGGCCATCGCCTCTTTCCAGTAGGCGGTTGCTGCGTTTGCATAAAGTTCGGGACCGGGTGCATCGAGTTGCGCGTTGTGGCCTTTGTGGCTTTGCATCACGCTCATCAGACGCTGAGACAGCTCTTCTACTTTCTTGAGATTATCGCCCATTTTCTCAAGAGTATCGTGTTCAACCGACGTCATGGTCCAGAAGCCCCTTTGATAGTTGTTGAATTCGTAACAAATTCGATCTAATTTCGCACCTGCAGCATATTGTCGCCTGAGTCTGGGGAGGCGGAGGCGGTGTGCAGCAATCCAATACCGCCACAACTGCCGGTTTGGTTACGAGTATACAGAGTCAAACCCAAGGAGTCCCAGATGCGTTACATGATGAGTTATGACTGGATGGAGACCATCCGGAACACGAACCAGTGGCTTGGGGCATCGGCCCGCGCCATGGGGTCCTACCCGGCCATGGCGATGCTGCCCAACCCGGCCTTTCAGTGGATGCAAGCGTGGGGTGAGGTCACAGAACGCACCTTCGAACGCATGATCGTCAAACCCGATTGGGGTATCCGCACGTTCACCTGCGAAGACGGACGAGACCATCTGGTGCAGATCGAAACGGTCGTGGAACGCCCGTTCGGGGATTTGATCCACTTCAACGTCGCCGGTCGAGAAGAACAAAAACGCAAAGTGCTGCTGGTCGCCCCGATGTCGGGCCACTATGCAACACTGCTACGCTCCACCGTGAAATCGCTGATCGTGAATTGCGAGGTCTACATCACAGACTGGCACAATGCGCGCGACATCCCGGTGTCCGAAGGCAAGTTCGATGTGGAGGACTATACGCTCTACCTTGTGGACTTCATGAAGGAACTGGGACCAGACACGCACGTGATCGCGGTCTGCCAGCCTGCCCCGCTGACGCTGGCGGCCACGGCCTATCTGGCTGAGGAAGATCCCAAAGCACAGCCACGCACCCTGACCC
>CAZDXI010000418.1:0-2845 GCA_964509095.1 uncultured Rhodobacterales bacterium | reverse complement strand
CCATAAATCCCCAGCAACATGGTCAGCCCGACCAAGGGCGGTAAAGCAAACGTCGCAGGCAGCAGGATCGCGATAGCCACGGCAGCGCCCACACCGGGGATTGCGCCGATCACAACACCTCCGATGGAGCCGATCAGCAACGCGACGATCACTTGCCAATCAAGCAGAAGCGTCGCGCCGGAAAGGACTGCGTCCATCACCCTGCCCCTTTCAGAGATACGTCAGAAAGAAACTGCGGATAGCGGAAGGTAGATATTCGTACACTGCCCCGCCGGGGATCTTGACCTGCAAGAACCCCTTGAACACCACAACGATAACTACTGCCAACAGCGCGAGTGACCCCAGCACGCGCTTGCTTCGGTACCCAGCCCGCAATCCAAGAAGCACAGCCGCCACGACAGATGTGGGCAGGTATCCTAGAATAGGGACGATATACACATAAGCCATGAACCAGCCTGCGTATTCCAATGACCTCACCCAAGCCCAGACCTCTATCCAACGCCCTTCAAGCCGGGTCGACAGAAAGGAGGACAACAGATGGAACGCCGCGAACAGGGTCATGGAGAAAACGGCGACTGTCGGCCAGAACGCAGGTTGGGAGAAAATCTTGGCCTTCGGGTTCCACGGCGCTTGAGTGCCAAGCTGGCTCACCAGAAACACCGACAGGATCAGAAATGCCCATGCAAAGACGATATCGCCCGGCCGCCGGTAGCGTTTGAACAGCTCTTGCAGGCCTTTTATGCGCGTCATCTCTGCCACATTTTGTGATAAGAAGAATAGGGGCGCGGCCGTTCGCAGGCCGCGCCATCCAAGTCGAAATTACTCGAGTGCCGCGTTGACTTTAGCCATCGCTGCGGAGTCGGCTTCGATCCGGGCGGTGGTTTCATCCGCGGTCTGCCAATAGACGAGCGCGCCGGTTTCTTCGGCCAGCTTCATCGCGCGATCAGACGCCAAGGTCTTCTTTGCCACCGCGATGATCTTCTCGCGTACGTCAGCTGGTGTGTCCTTGTGAACGAACAAACCATTCCACAGCGACAGGCTCAGGTCTGGAACCAACTCACCCACGGTGGGCGTGTCAGGCGTCAGCGAAATCCGCTCATCCCCGATGGAGGCCAGAACCTTCACGCTGTCCAGACAGGGCAGGATGAGCTGCAATGTGGTGTTCATCACATCCACGTCACCCGACGCGATTGTGTTACAATCCAGCATGTCAAACGCGGCATCCGACGCATAGGAAAAGCCCATTTCCTTGGCCAGAACCTTGGTCACCTTGGTTGGGATAAGGGGTCCACCAAAGTGGCCCAGTACCACGTCATTGGATTTTGCATGCTCCGCCAGTCCTGCCATGTCGTTGTAAGGCGCATCACCCCCGGCCACGATCACAAAAGGATACGTCAGGAACGCGCCAAGCGGCTCAAACGGGTTCGGGCTTAGCTCTGGGATACCAATATTCGGGCCGATGACAGGCACCGCAATGATAAAAGAGCCAATGGTGTAGCCATCGGCCGGTGCATTTGCGACCTCAACCGCGCCGGGGAACGGGCCGCCGCCGCCGCCGGGCTTGTTCACGACCGCTGCGGGCACGCCGTACTCGGCTTGAAAGTCTTCCGCGATCATGCGCGTCAGCACGTCTTCCAGGTCACCGGGAGGCCACGGCACCACAAATGATACAGGCTTTTCCGGGTACTCCGCCATCACGGCACTTGGCATGGTCCAGGCCGTCATAGCCAGACCGGCAGCCAGCGCGGCAGTCGTCAATCGTTTCATCAGGTGTCTCCTGTTGGTGTGGATGTAGCCGACCCTCTTGTGGGATCGGTTCACTATTGTTACCATCGGTTCAAATAGTTTGCACCGCGTGTATTCTTCTGTCAACAATTCAGCACACGACGCGACACAAAATCGATCCCCTCAAGGACCCGGCACGCAATGGCGAAAACCACGATGAGCACAGTCGACAAGGCCCTGTCCTTGCTGCGCCATTTTTCGCAAAGCGCACCGGAACTTGGCCTGTCAGAACTCGCGCGGCTATCCGGCTATGACAAGACCACCACCCTGCGCTGCCTCACCGCGTTAGACCGCAATGGATTCGTCGAACAGGACGAAGAAAGCCGCAAGTATCGCATTGGCCTTGCGCCCATCACACTGGCACAGATTCGGGAAGCAAGCTTCCCGGTACAATCCGTCATCTCACGACATTTGGATGAGTTGTCTTCTGCCTTGGGGGAAACAGCGCATGGGACATTGATGGTCGGCGATACCCTGTTGACCGCCGCGATCAGTGAACCGGATCGCGCGCTCTATGTGCATGTAAACCCTACGGAAATCCTTCCGTGGCACGCAACCGCGTCTGGCCTTGCTATCGCATCTTTCCTACCTGACGCCGAGCGCGCGCGCCTGATTGCCCAAAGCGGGATGACCCCATTTACGCCGCACACGCACTCCAGCATCGATGGGTTGGAACCCATCATTAAGGCCTGCCAAAGCGAAGGTTTGGCGCAGGCCAAATCCACCTTTGAGGACGACGTAATCGGCACAGCCGCCCCGCTGTTTGGTCAAGCGGGCCGTCCCATTGGCGCTATTGCAGTTGCTGCCGTTGCTTTGCGCTTCACAAACGATCTTCAGTCGCGCATCGCATCCGGCCTACGGATGGCTGCGCGCGCAATCACAACCGAACTCGGCGGGTCCTACCCTGCCAGCTATCCCGTTTCATAGGAGCCTCCGACATGTTGCAGACTAACTTCCTGAAGGAAAACAACGCCCGCCACATGTGGCATCCGATGGCGCACCCGGCAGATTCTTTGGCCAACCCGCCCAGCATCATCACCGGCGGCGAGGGCGTGCGCAT
>CAZDXI010000417.1:0-2865 GCA_964509095.1 uncultured Rhodobacterales bacterium | reverse complement strand
CGGCGATAGGGCGTGGGTAAATCATTGCGGTGCTGTGCATAGACGCGGGCCAGCGGCGCCGTCAGATCATAGCGCAGCGCCAGCCAATCCATGTCCTCTTCCTGCCACGCGAACACGCCTTCATTCGGGCGATCCACGTCCGGTAAAAACTTGCCCAGCGCCTCGACCGTTTCCACGGCAGACGTCTCCAGCGCTTCGAACCCATAGCGATGATACACCCCCGCGATGCCCGCCAGCATATCGGCGCGTTCGGTAACGTCGCTGCCGAAATAGTCGCGAAAGCCCTTGGGCGTGACCGCCTTGGGGCGTGGGGATTTCTTCTGCTTGGCCATAATGGGTCCTCTTGCACGCAGTCAGGCGCGGGTTACCCCATGGGCGCGCGCGCCGCAAGCAGCGCCGCCCCCTTGCGGCGGCCCGCCATTTGGCGCACATCGCGGGGATGGAACATCTGGAAGAAAAACTCGCCCATCTGCAACGCGTCGTGGATGATCTATCCGACGTGGTCGCGCGTCAGGATCGGGAACTCACGGTCTTGCGTGACAAGGTGGACCGCCTCGTCCACCGTGAAGCCGAGCGTGAAGCCGAAGGCACCGGCGGCATCGTCATCGGGGACGAACGCCCGCCGCATTACTGAGCCTCAGAAATCCTTGATGGCAGAGGCAAGCACCGCCCCGTCGTGCAACAGGATATCCGCCCAGCGCCCATTGTCCGAGAACCTCTCGTAAACCGACACAAACACCGTGTCCCGTTCCAACTGGCGGATATTGGAGCCACAAGGCTTGCGCCGTCCCACTCCGCAAACGGATGACTTCACCTTTTCATAAGCGCGATCCGTGTCTGAATAGGGGTACAGGTCCGACGGGCGGCCATAGCGCAATTGCTCGTGCATGGAGGGCGCTCCAAACATCGCAAGCGCTGCGGTGAACTTGCGCGCACAACCATCGTCAAATCCAGTGACATAAAAACTGCGTGGGCCTGTCGCTCCGGGCTGGCTGTCATAGATCGCGTATCCGCGTCCCGCGCCGGCTTTTTCGATGCGCTTGCCCATGTCGGATTTCTTGGCGTCACAGGCGCGGGCGACTTCCCCGAACGGCAGGCGTGTGCCTGCAGCGACATCTCTTAAACCAGCCTCTGGCGCTGAGCGCGCGCGGCTGAACAGACCTGCGCGTGGTTTTGCAACGGGGGCATCCGATTGGGTTTCCACAGGGGCATCAAGTGCAGCAGTCTGCGGCTCGGCTCGGTCTAATGGGCGATCTGCCTCGCGTCGCATCAGCCTTGTAAACAGGGGCGATTGCGTGGGTGCAACGTCCGCATCACCCGCGTCCGCGGTCGGGGCTTCCGCCTTGGGCTGCGGGCGTTTGAACAGCCCCGCCAAAAAGCCACCTTCCTCTGCGACCTCTTCCGGGGTCGCGATCACGCCGCGCATGGCGTCAGTCTCGGATAACTCCACATCAGAGAGTTTTTCCACATCCCGCAGCGGGTCGCCGCAAGCTGTCAGGGCCACCAATGCGGCAGCCGAAAGTATCATGTTTTTCACGGTCAAACCCCGTTCCGCCTCTGCCACTTATGTTGCGGCTTTTCCGGGGAGATAGCGCAAAGGTTAACAAAGGTCCATTGCGACACAGTATTCGGGCGAGGCTCCGCCCATCACAGCATTTTGCGTTTTATCTGAAAATGAGTATCGCGCTCCGCGTTCACCCCGAGGGGTGAGGCAGCGGGTTGCGGTTCATAACAAACGCAAAATGCTTCACAAATCAGATATCCTGCACGTCCAGCACGCCGTTCAGCGACTTGATCGCGCCCTTGATTTGCGGGGTGACTGGGAAGTCTTCGCCCAGATCAACCTCCACCTCGCCCAGATCACCGGCCATGATGCACAGCTGAACGGGACCTTTGCCCGCGCGGCTCACGGCCTCTCTCGCGCCTTGCAGGACCGATTGCACGGAGGCGATGGCGCGTTCTTCTTCGATGAACACCTTAAGGCCCATTCCGCCCACATCTGCGACCACTGCATCAATGGGTGCCACGGACCGGCCCAGTAGTTTGAGCTGATCGGCCTCCATCGTGGCCTCGACCGTGACAACGACCTGGCTGCCAGTGGTGAGTTGATCCTGCGCCGCCTCCAGCGTGTCAGAGAACAGCGTGACCTCATACGCACCCGAGGGGTCGGAGAGTTGGCAAAAAGCAAACCGATTGCCCCGTGCTGATTTCCGGATTTGCAGCCCGGCGACCACACCTGCGATTTTCGCGACCAAAGCGGAGCGTTCGGCTTTAGAGGTAATATCCTCTAGCGTCATCACGTCCTTGCGCTTGAGCGGGCCCATGTAGTCGTCGAGCGGATGACCGGAGAGGTAGAAGCCAACAGCTTTGAACTCTTCAGAGAGGCGTTCGGCAGGCAGCCAATCTTGTGCAGGGGACAAACGTGGTTCAGGCAGATCATCACCAGCCTCACCGAACAGACTGACCTGATTGGAATTTTTCTGTTCATGGATCGCGGCGGAATAGGCAGTGAGCGCATCGAGGCTGTCAAAAACCTTGCGCCGGTTCGGGTCGAGTTGATCAAACGCCCCGGCCCGCGCGAGCATTTCCAACGGGCGCTTACCGATGCGTTTCAGATCCACGCGGCGGGCAAAATCGAACAAAGTGACAAAGGGCCGCTCACCGCCCTCTTGCGTGGGCGTCTCGCTGCGGCGCGCGTCGGTGATCAGCTTCATCGCCTCGACCCCGACGTTCTTCAAAGCGCCCAAAGCATAGACCAGCGCGCCGTCATGTACGTCGAATGTCGCCTCGGACCGGTTCACACAAGGCGGCGTCGACGGCAGGTCGAGGCCTTTGCGAACCTCCTCAAAGTACACCGCCAGCTTG
>CAZDXI010000416.1:0-2887 GCA_964509095.1 uncultured Rhodobacterales bacterium | reverse complement strand
GAATTGTTGAATTGGCTCCACTCGTAGCCGCCAGAAGCAAGAATCCACATAGAAACGCAAGCCAACTGCTTCCGAATGCAAAGAACAGGTACGCACCGATCATTGGCAATTGATACAGCGGCATAGTACGTGCTGAGCCCCAGCGATCCGCTGCCCAACCCGACAGAACCATCGCAAGCACGCCAAATGACGTGTAAACCGGGAACAGCAGAACAAGTTCCAGATGGCTCCAACCTTTCAGGGTCGCGAAATGCACATGATGGAAGAAAAACGCCGTGTTGAACGCGGATGGCCCAAGTAATGCAGGTATCATGAACCAGAACAACGGATGCCGCAGCATCTCACGCCGAAGCCAGTGACGGTCCCGCATCCCGTCGCTTTGTGTGTTCTCTGCCACCTGTTGCGGGTGCCGTTCGGACCGGAGCAGTCGCAGCAACACTGGAATGCCAAGCAAAGCCACAATCGCGGCGCCAATCCAAAGCAACCGCCAATCCACGAAGCTCAGCATGGACACAAAAGTGATCGGAAACACCAACTCTCCGATTGTGAAGCCAAGTGTGCAAATGGCCAAGGCCCGCCCTCTTGTCGCAACAAACCATCGCGACATCGCAACGACCGCCAAGTGGCTGGCCATTCCTTGCCCGAACAACCGCAAGAGCAACACAACCCCAACTAACGCGCCTGCGTATGGATTGAACGCCATAGACAGACAAGCAACGGCCAACCCCAGCAGAACAAAAATTCCGACATAACGTGTGCGATATTCATCAGCCAAAGCGCCGGCGCGGACCATAATGATCGCGGATAGCGCCGTTCCGACCGTGTATGACCAGCTCCACTGTCCTTCGGTCAGATCAAAGTCTGCCATGATCTGAGCCGCGAACAGAGAAATGAAAAACGTCTGCCCAAACGACGACAAGAACGTCAAAAGAGCCCCTGCCCCAAGCCAGCGCGCATTGTCACGAAGGAAACTGCGCACGTTCATTTGTCGCCTGGATACAGCTCGACTTCGATCACCCGCCCCAAGACGCGCCGACTTCCGAGAAACGAAGAAAGTGGGTTTTGTTGTCCCGATAGAAACGCGCTGTCGATGCTTTCTGACGCGTTCACGAAATCAATGAAGCTTTCAGATGTCCCGGCTATGAAGTGTCCTGCGCTTTTGCCTTCCGAAAAGGCCGTTACATCGAGAACAATCACAGGCAAATCTTCGATCTCCGATATGTCATCCAAGACGCCCAACTGCCGGTCTTCACCGCGCAAGGCACCAGAGACTTTCAACAAGATATCTTCCCTTGACGACACGATGACAAACGGCTGCGGCCATTTCCGGAACACCGCAGTCTGGGACCGGAACACATCTACATTCACATCGGGAGAAATCAGAAGAACGCCGCCCAGAGTGCGTTCTGCCCATCCGGGTCGTTGCAGTTCGATCTGCCGGAGCGTTTCAAGCGAAAGCCAGCTTCCCATCGAATGCGCAACAAGGAAAATGCGCTGCACGCCCGTGCGCTCAACCGTTTGCAGCAACTCGGCCAAGCTGTCGCGCGAATATGCCGCGCTATCTGCATCGTACTGATATCCAAGCGGATTGCCGCGGCTTGGCCATGAAAATGAGACAACAGGCCCTTGGATATCCAAGTCATGTGAAAGCTGTGCAATCCGAAACGTGGAATCGGCAAAGCTGTTGTTGAAGCCGTGCACATAGATCGTGACTTCCGACGTTCCTGATGCGGACACGGCACGGGATAGACTGCTGCGGAAGTCGTTGGCGGAGGAAAAGTCCTCACGTCGCACCAGCACAAAATCCCGGTTTGGCCGTGGACGATCCTCGCCATTCGAAATCTCACCCGCGACCCGGTCTAGCGGGATTGAGACATCCATCTGCATTAATTGCAGGTCGGGCGACCGACCGATTCCAAACTGACCTGGATTGATCTCGGCTCGGTTCGTCGCAACGAAAACAGGCTCTATCACGCCGGAATTCGCCATTTGCGGAACCACTGGGGCTTCAATCCGATCAGAGCAGCCGGCAAGAAATACTGTCAGAACTAAAAACAGGCGTCGCATAGTCAGGGCTTATCCGAATGCGGGTGCGAACGCACCTTATTCCGGAATCGCGTGACCGGCTACAGCACGTACCTGCTTAAATCCGTCGACTTGGTGAGTTCGCCCAAGTGCTCCTGAACGAATTCTGCGTTCACTGTCACAGTATCGCCGCCACGGTCCGGTGCAGCAAAGGACAGATCCTCAAAAACCCGCTCCATCACAGTGTAAAGCCGCCGCGCGCCGATGTTTTCCACGGATTGGTTCACTTCTGCTGCGATCCGAGCAAGCGCTGCGATGCCGTCTTCTGTGAAATCGACAGTTACTTCTTCGGTTCCCATCAACGCGGTGTATTGGCGAGTCAGGGAGTTGTCGGTTTCCGTCAAGATGCGCACAAAGTCTTCTTCGGTCAGCGCGCGCAGTTCCACGCGGATTGGCAAACGACCCTGAAGTTCCGGCAACAAATCGGATGGTTTAGCGATGTGAAATGCACCAGATGCGATGAACAAGATGTGGTCCGTTTTCACAGACCCATGCTTTGTGCTGACGGTTGTGCCTTCGATCAGCGGCAACAGATCGCGCTGCACCCCTTCTCGGCTGACCTCCCCGCCGCGGGCATCCTGCCGTGTTGCGACCTTGTCGATCTCATCCAGGAACACGATGCCATTCTGCTCAACAGCTTCCAACGCACTGCGCGTCACTTGTTCATCGTCCAAAAGCTTGTCGGCTTCTTCACCAATCAGAACTTCGTAGCTATCCGCGACAGTCAGTCGACGCTTTACCGTGCGTCCGCTGAAGGCCTTTCCGAACAAGTCGCCAAGGTTGGCCATTCCCATGTTCGATC
>CAZDXI010000415.1:0-2913 GCA_964509095.1 uncultured Rhodobacterales bacterium | reverse complement strand
ACACGCTTGGGGTTGGTGTGAATAACTCCAACGCGCGCAACTTCACCTATCTTGCGTCCACAGGCATGGTGCAATTCCATGCCATTCCGCGTCCCGGCTCCACGCCGATGGATGATCTGGCGTGGGCGGATCAGCGCGACGTTTTGATTGCAATCACCTGCCGACCTTACCGCGCCGAAGTGGTAGAAGCCGTTCAGACCGCGCGGGATCAGGGCCTGACCGTCATTGGGATTTCCGACAGCCCAGCCAGTCCCATCATCCGGAGCGCGGATCATGGCTTTGTCATTGCCTGTGAAACGCCGCAGTTTTTCCCCTCCTCGGTCAGCACCATTGCGCTGTTGGAAACACTGCTGTCTTTCGTGATTGCGGTGTCCAGCGAGGAAATCGTTGAACGCGTAGAAACATTTCACAAACGACGACACTCGCTGGGGATTTATCATGAGGGGACAGATGTCTGAGCCGATCCGCTCTCTGGCTGCGCGCTACTACACGGACCCGGCGGTTTTTGCGGCCGAACAACAAGGTTTGCTTGCGCGAACGTGGCAGTTTGGGTGTCACACGGCGGACCTTTCCCAGCCCGGTGCCTATGCCACATTTGAGATCGCGGGCGAGAGCCTGTTTGCGATCCGGGGGCGAGATGACCAAATCCGGGTGTTTTACAATGTTTGCCAGCACCGTGCGCACCAACTGGTGCAGGGCAGGGGAACGACCCGCGTGGTGGTCTGCCCTTATCATGCATGGACATATGAACTGACCGGAGAGTTGCGCGCCGGACCGAACATTAATGCGGTCGAAGGTTTTGAAAAGTCCTCCGTCTGCCTGACAGAAGTGCGCGCTGAAGAGTTCCTTGGTTTTCTGTTCGTGAACCTCGATCCCAACGCGGCCCCGATGGAAGACTGGTTCCCAAACGCCCGAGCGGAACTGGAGGAGTGGGTGCCCAACTGGGATCGCCTCAAGCCGTTGGACTGGGTGGACATTCCAGAGGCCTGCAACTGGAAAGTATCGGTTGAGAACTATTCGGAGTGTTATCACTGCTCTCTTAACCACCCGACGTTTGCCAATGGTGTGGTGAAGCCGGAAACCTATGACATCCAGCCCCAAGGCAAGTGTCTGCGTCATACGACGGAATGTCAGGCGCTGGACCAAATGACCTACGACATCGACTCTGGTTTCGCACATGCGCACGAGTATTCCAGCTGGTTCCTTTGGCCGATGTTTTCGTTTCAGGTTTATCCCGGAAACGTTCTCAACACCTATCACTGGCGCGCCGATGGTCCGGACCGCGTGACTGTCTGGCGCGGCTGGTATTCCGTGGATGGGGCAGAGGATGCAACTGTGCGCCAACTTGCAAAGCAGGACCGCGAGACCACGGTCGAAGAAGATATCCATCTGGTCGAAAGCGTGCAGCGCGGGTTGCGCTCACGCGGCTACAAACCCGGGCCGCTGGTTGTGGACCCAAAAGGTGGTGTGAACTCCGAACACCCCGTTATGCACCTGCAACGTTGGATGCGCGAGGGGATTGACGGACCATGATGCTGGACCGGAGAGTGCGGCATCCGGTTCATCTGCGAAGTTGGGCGGTTCAATGATGTTGTGACAGCGCGGACCAGATTCCGAATGCGCCAACGATCACAAGACTAGCCGCCCAGACCAGATCAAGATTGAACCAGCTTTTGGAGATGAATTTCAGGCCAAACCAGACATAGACAAAAACGGCAATCGATGCGCCGGCCACTGTCATCGCAAGCGTGTGTGCAAGTGCGACGACAAAGGCCATGGCGACATTGCCGGTCATCAACGACTGCGCGGCCGCGTGGCCGTCTTCGGTGACACTGCCCGGTTCAAGGAACCCGCAAATCCCCAAATAAATGGGTACCAACATGAGCCCCGCGCCATGTGCCGTGGCCGCGAGAAAAGACCACAAGCCCAGCTTTGCCGGATGTACGCGTGCCAGAATTTTGGGATGTCTTTGGTTGATCAGCAGGTAAATACCCATGGCGATCACGATCACGCCCGCAAAGATCCGAATTTCGCGTTCGTTTTCGATCAGGAACAGCATCATCGAAAACGGCAGCAAGATCACAATCATTGCCAGAAAATGACCCGTGGCCAGCATCGCAAGCGCTTTTGCCATAGCGCTTTTCTTGCGTTCCATCAGGGCTGCGGACACGGCCAACGGCCACCCCATGCCCGGATTCACACCGTGGTAGATGCCCGAAAAAATGACGGCCCACCAAAGGGCCGTCACTGTCATGTCTTCCATGCGTTAGACCGACGGGTAGCAGAAGCTGTCGGTTGAACAGTCTCCGCCTTCCAACCGGATTTGGTGTGCGCGGACGCCTTCGGGAAAGTCGATGTAGAAGTCTTTATCCAGCGCAAAGCTGCCGTCATCTGCGACATTCGCCATGACCATCTGCCCGCCTTCTTGGTGCGGATAGAACTGGTTGTCCCAAGTCGAATACAGCGAGTTGGTCCAGTAGACGCGTTTCCCGTCGCGGCTGATTTCGACCATTTGAGGCCCATAGATGAAGTCTTTGCCGTTGGGATGTTTTTGCTCTTTGGCGATGCCGCCGACTTCGACTTTGCCGTTCAGGACAGGGTTGAACGGATCGGACACATCATATTGGTGCATCTCGCCCAAACCCCAGCAGGCCACGTAAAGGTACTTGTCATCCAGACTCAGATCGATGTCCGTTACCAGCGGCGGGACTGCACCAAAGCCTTTCAACAAGTCCGGCAGGTTGTCCGGGTCTTCGGGGCGCGGATCAATGGTGATGACCTTCTTGGCCTGCCAAACCCCATCGTCATCACGCCACCATGTAAAGATCGCGCCTTGCAGGTTGGTCGTGTCCACAACAACGCCGCAGAACCCATAGGATTTGGTCGGATCATGAGCGGGGCGAACTTCAAGAG
>CAZDXI010000414.1:0-2921 GCA_964509095.1 uncultured Rhodobacterales bacterium | reverse complement strand
GTCATACATGTGCCATTGCCAGCTGTCTGGGCCCATGTTGCCAAGACTGGCCGCGATGCCGCCTTGTGCGGCCACCGTGTGGGAGCGCGTCGGGAACACTTTGGAAATACAGGCTGTCCTCAGCCCTTGTTCGGCCATGCCGAGCGTCGCACGCAAGCCAGCGCCGCCTGCGCCGACAACCACAACGTCATATTCATGCGTTTCGTAGTCATATGCAGCCATTGTTCGGCCTCCCTTTTACAGTGCGAGCCGCGCGATGGCGAAAAGGCCCGTCGCAGCGATTGCGTAGCTGACACAGATCATCACAAGGATTGCGACCTTCTGTGCGGTTCCGTGAACATAGTCTTCGATAAGCGTGGTCACACCATCCTTGAAGTGCATCATGCTGACCGCGATGGTCAGCGCGGCGACCAAGGCCGGGAACGGGCGCGCAAAGTATTCGGTGACCGTTGCATAATCAGAGCCAAGAGTTGGCCCGAATGTAAAGATGAATAGCGGCACAAGGATCAGCAGCGCAAACGACGACACCTTCATCGCCCAGAAGTGAGCCGTGCCGGTTTTCGCAGAGCCCATGCCCACGGCGCGTTTGCGGTCGGTTAAATAACGCATGTCAGCTCCCTCACACGATGATGACTGTGATGATCGTCAGAACGACCGATCCGATCACACAGGCCCAGCCAAGCTTTTCGGCAATCTCAAGCTCTAACCCAATCCCGTTATCCCAGAGTAAATGCCGGATCCCGGCGAGCGTGTGATACCACAGCCCCCAGAGTGACAGAAACAGCACCAGATCGCCAAACCAAGAGGTCAGAAACCCATTGGCGATTGCGAAGTAAGCTTCAGACGTGCTGGCCGCCAAGAACCACCAGACGATCAGAAGAGCCGCCACGATCAGGGCATTCCCGGTGATCCGCGTCAGGATCGAGGACACAGAAGTTATCTGCGGGCGATAAATGCTAAGATGTGGCGAAAGTGGGCGGTTGCCCCGGTTGACATCGGCCATGGTGACTCCGTCTCATGAGTGGCTGGTGACGTTACACCGCAGAATATGCCACATGTCACGTTACATCTACGTTGACAGGCGCGATGTTTTGGCGCGGCACGTCATTTCGTGATCACACTGCAATTATCTGTGATCACAATTCTGCACATTGCACAAATTTCGCGCTGGAAACCGCCCTTCATCGCGCTCTTTCGTGCGCGCCTCAGTCCAAACTGGCCGGTAGAACCGGAGAGGGAGTCGCAATGGAGGCTTCGGCCCGCGCAGTTTCCCGTTGCAGTTTGCGAAGGATCGCAGCCGGGTAGTCTTCGAACCCGAACGCGGTTTCCACAAACGCGCCCTCACCCGTGATCAAGTTTTCAAAGAAATATGCAGTGAGGTCAGTCGCATCCGTTTCGATAGCCAAAGCATTGACGGTGATCCCATCACGACGCAGACGATTGCGCTGCTGACTGGGTGGGGCGCCTTCGTTGGATACACCGTCACCAGACACATCTATAACGCGACGTTTGCAGTGCGGAACGGAGCCAAAACTGTTCGCGCTGACCATCAAAGCCTCCCCAATCGCCGTGGAAAAGTTGCGCCAGACACGGCCATCTTCGGCAATTCGGGTGGCAAACGCCGCAACATCGCGGAAGTCCGTCATTTCGGACCAGGCGATTGTTTGGCGTTGCCGGGAAGAGCCTGTCCATTGCACGAGTGTGACCATCGCGTTCTGATCAATCAATGCATCCGCCACGATCCCATTGCGCAAAGCAGCCGCCAACCCATCCATCTGGATTCGGAACTCCTGCGGATCGACAGACCCGGACACATCCACTGCCAGAACCAGCGCTAGGTCACAGGACAGCGCGGATTGAGCGGACAAAAGCAAGGCGGGCAAGACAGATCGCATGCATCATTCTTGGCACGTCCGTATCAAGCACGCACGTCAAAGCCGCGTGACCAATGTGTCAGCGAATACTGTCGAGCACCTCTTCAAGCGTCGTGTTGAAGTTGAACAACGCGATTCCCATGTCATCGCGGATCGGGATCGCAAGGAAATAGACTGCCACGGGAAACGCGCCACCACGCACGTTAAAGGTCGCGATTTCCTGAACCATGCCACCACGTTCCACGCGTTGCAGGATCGTGGCACAGCTGTCAAAACCGCGCGGGACAATTTCCTCCAGCTGCTTCAGGGCCGAATCAACGGGTGCTCTTTGATGCGACATCAAAGCGGTGACCTGTTGCGAGAATTCGGAGAATTCACTCGCAAGAAACGCGGCTTTGGCCTCTTCAATGACGGGATAGGGCGTCGCGTCTCCCATCTCGCAGACGGTTTCAGCAAGCGCCACGAGAGGCGCGATGGTCAAGGCCGCACTGGCAAAGATGTGTTTGATCATGCCATCCAGCATGGCCCGGCAGTGTTGATCAGGCAAGTCTGCCAACAACTGACGTCATCAGAATGCCAGAGCGAGTCATGAATTGTCGTCGGCCTGCAGCCTTGAAACTACCCGCGCGACTAGACCGGGCAAAGCGCCCAATAGTCCAGATCAAGGAGAACATGCGGCAGATATTTTCCGTCTTCACCCCGCAGTTCGAACGGAGCGCCTCCTTTGGTTGCCACAAGGCGCAGACGCAACGCACCAACACCCGGAGCCGGCGTTTCCGCCTTGTCCAGAACCTCTGACCAAGCCCGCACAGTGTCGCCGGCAAGGCAGGGGTTGGCATGTGCCCCCCCGTTCAGACCAACAATCATCTGTGCGTTCGCAAGGCCATTGAAGCTGAGCGCGCGGGCCATGGAAATTACGTGCCCACCATAGATCAAGCGCGTGCCATCAGGGCGCGCGGATGTGTCGAAATGCACCTTGGCCGTGTTCTGCCACAGACGGGTGGCCATCATGTGCTCGGCCTCCTCTATGGTCACGCCATCCACGTG
>CAZDXI010000413.1:0-2923 GCA_964509095.1 uncultured Rhodobacterales bacterium | reverse complement strand
ACGCACAGTTCCGCGCGCAGGTGGAACGTCGGATCAGCGGCGCGTTGACCGAAGATGAGTTCAAACCGCTGCGGCTGATGAACGGGCTGTATCTGCAACTGCATGCTTACATGCTGCGGGTCGCGATCCCTTATGGCACGCTCAATTCAGCTCAGATGCGGAAACTGGCGGAGTTGGCCGATCGTTGGGACAAGGGCTATGGCCATTTCACGACACGCCAGAACATTCAGTACAACTGGCCAGAACTGCGGGACGTACCCGATATGCTGGATGCACTGGCCGAGGTTGGACTGCACGCAATCCAAACTTCTGGCAACACCATCCGCAATGTGACTGCTGACCACTTCGCCGGCGCGGCAGGTGATGAGATTGCCGATCCTCGCCCCTATGCCGAGCTAATCCGGCAATGGTCCACCGATCACCCCGAATTCCAGTTCATGCCCCGCAAGTTCAAGATCGCGGTGACTGGGGCCGAAGCTGACCGTGCGGTCACCCGCGCCCATGATATTGGCTTGCAAATCGTCGAGCAGGACGGGGAGATCGGTTTCCGTGTCATCGTCGGCGGCGGTCTGGGTCGCACACCGATGATTGGCAAGGTTATCAGCGACTTCGTGTCCGAAGCCGACTTGCTGCCATATCTGGAATCCGTCGTCTCTGTCTGGAACGAGATCGGGCGGCGGGACAACAAGTACAAAGCGCGCATCAAGATCACTGTGCATGAACACGGGATCGAGGATATCCGTGCGCGCGTGGAAGAACAGTATGCCTTGGTGCGGCCTCAGTTCACTGGCGTAGACCAACAATTGCTGGCCGGGATTATCGAACAATTCGCTCCGCCGGTGTTCAAAACAGCGTCGGTTGCGCCATTCAACGCGGCCTATCACACCGACCCGGTGTTCCGCGCATGGGCGGATACCAACCTGACCGCGCACCGGGCCAACGGGTATTCGATTGTGACCATCAGCTTGAAAAAGCACGGTGACACGCCGGGTGACGCCACATCAGAGCAAATGCGTGTTCTTGCAGACCTTGCTGCGCGGTTCGGACATGATGAGTTGCGCATCAGCCATGAACAGAACGTCATCCTACCCCATGTGCATCGTTCCGATCTGCCGGAGATCCATGCCCAGTTGAAAGAGCATGGGTTGGCGACCGCCAATATCGGGCTGATCTCGGACATCATTGCGTGCCCCGGCATGGATTATTGTGCGCTGGCGACTGCGCGCTCCATCCCGATTGCGCAACAGATCGCGACGCGGTTCGAAGACCTCAAGCTGGAACACGACATTGGTGAACTGAAGATCAAAATCTCCGGCTGTATCAATGCGTGTGGGCACCACCATGTGGGCCATATCGGCATCCTTGGATTGGATCGCGCTGGAGTCGAGAATTATCAGATCACGCTTGGCGGGGATCACACGGAAGCCGCGGAAATCGGCGCGCGTACTGGACCCGGCTTTTCGGCGGATGAGATCATTCCGGCCATCGAACGCTTGGTCTTTGCCTATCTTGACCTGCGCGAGTCGAAGGACGAGACATTCCTGCAAACCTATCGTCGCGTCGGAATGGAGCCGTTCAAAGCCGCGCTTTATCCTGCCAAGTCAATGGCTGCGGAGTGAACCCCCATGCAATTGACGTTGCCACATAACTCCCCAGTGCTGAGTGGTGTCGCAGACGGGCTCAACCGTCACTTTGCCGACGCAACCGCGTCAGACGTGCTGCGATTTGCTTTGTCCGATTTGGGCCAAGCCGCTGTGGTTTCGTCCTTTGGTGCGGAATCGGCAGTGTTGTTGCACATGACCGCCCAGATCGACTTGGCCGCAACTGTTGTCTTCGTTGACACAGAAATGCTGTTCGAAGAGACGCTGGCCTATCAGCAAACCTTGGCCGAGCATCTTGGGCTGAGCGGCGTGATTGTGATGCGCGCAGGTCTCACGCGACAGCTCGATCCCCAAAATGACCTTCACACGCGTGACCCCGATGCTTGCTGCGCATTGCGCAAAACGGCTCCGCTGCAAAACGCGCTGCGTGGGTATGATGTTTGGATCAGCGGACGCAAGCGCTTCCAATCGGACGCCCGCGCGGCACTGCCCCTGTTTGAACATGACGCGCTAAATACAGCGATAAAGGTCAATCCGCTCGCGAATTGGTCACCGCAAGATGTGCAGGCGTATCTGGAAACGCACGCATTGCCACGTCACCCGCTCGTGAAACAGGGGTTTGCATCGATTGGTTGCGCGCCATGCACATCGCCTGTGTCCCCAGGTGAGGACCCGCGCGCGGGGCGGTGGCGCGGACAAGACAAAACCGAATGCGGCATCCATTTCCAAGATGGACAAGCAATCAGATCAGGAGCGTCCACATGACTCAGCTTATCCACGACACAGGCTTCGTACCCGATGACTGGTCCGCAGGTTTCACGCCATTGGGTGAAGCGGCCAACGATCAACGCGCGCTTGATGTGCCGCAAGACGCTGACGCGGCCACGATTCCGTTAAATGCCGATATTATCCGGGTCGCCTTTCCAAGTTCTGCAGATGGACGCGGGTTTACGATTGCTCGGATGCTCCGCTTGCGCGGCTACAAAGGCCGGTTGCGCGCGTATGGGCCAGTCCTGTCGGACCAATATGCGATGGCGCGACGCGCAGGCTTTGATGAGGTCGAAATCCCCGATGACCTTGCCGAGCGCCAGCCAGAAGCCGAATGGCTCTATCGCGCCAATTGGCAAGACCACGACTATCAGGCGCGCCTGCGCGGCTGATTGCCACCTCCCGAAACGAGAAATCATTTCCTAAATTGGAGGCTCAGGTGTAAACCTGAGTTGACAGACACTATGACCGAGCAAACTCCCGTGAACGAGACAACCGCCGTCAAGGCCACGCCCACCCTGCCCGATGCCCAGACCGTGACCGAGGTCCAGCAC
>CAZDXI010000412.1:334-2941 GCA_964509095.1 uncultured Rhodobacterales bacterium | reverse complement strand
TGAGCAGTGCACTCTTGAAGAAGGGCGGGGTGAACCTCGCCCTTTTTGTCCGGGATGGGGATCCGCGCATGAGCCAGTCAGACAACTATGAAAACGCCGCGCGCGTCGCCAGCGAAGAGGTTGCGCAGTTCGATGAGCCGGATCGTGGGCTGATCGGGCGCTTTCATCATGCGTTGCATGTGAACCCCGCATTGGTTCCGTTGATTGTGCTGCTCGCGGCGATTGCGATCTTTGGTATGACGCTGGGGTCGAAGTTTTTCTCGCCCTTCGCACTGACCCTGATCCTGCAACAGGTGCAGATCGTCGGAATTGTGGCCGCGGCGCAAAGCCTTGTGATCCTGACGGCTGGGATTGACCTGTCTGTCGGAGCGATTGCGGTCATGTCCTCGGTCATCATGGGGCAGGTCACGTTCCGCTATGGCTTGCCGGTGGAAATTGCCGTTGCCGCAGGGCTGACGGTCGGCACCGCGCTGGGGTATCTAAACGGTTGGTTGGTCGCGGTGATGAAATTGCCGCCATTTATCGTCACGCTGGGCATGTGGCAGATCGTATTGGCGGCGAATTTCCTGTATTCCGCCAATGAAACCATCCGCAGCCAAGACATCGCGGCCAATGCGCCGCTGCTGCAATTCCTTGGTACCAAGTTCAAAATTGGTGGGGCCGTGTTCACCTATGGCGTGGTGTTCATGGTACTTTTGGTCCTCGTGCTGGCCTATGCACTGCGCCACACAGCTTGGGGGCGGCATGTCTACGCCGTTGGTGATGATCCGGAGGCCGCAGAACTGTCGGGCGTGAATGTGAAGCGCACACTGATCTCCGTTTATGCGATTGCCGGGCTGATATGCGCCTTTGCGGGCTGGGCCCTGATCGGGCGGATCGGGTCCGTGTCACCGACCTCGGGCCAGTTACTGAATATTGAAAGCATCACTGCTGTCGTGATCGGTGGAATTTCCTTGTTTGGTGGTCGCGGGTCGATTGTAGGCACATTCTTTGGCGCGTTGATTGTGGGGGTCTTCACGCTGGGCCTGCGCCTTGCTGGGGCGGATGCGCAATGGACCTATCTGCTGATCGGGGTGTTGATTATCGCCGCTGTCGCTGTGGACCAGTGGATTCGAAAGGTCGCCGCATGACTGTAGAACCGATTTTGAAAGGCCGTGGGTTGGTTAAACGCTATGGCAAGGTGACCGCATTGGATCACTGCGATTTTGACCTGATGCCGGGGGAGATTTTGGCCGTGATCGGGGACAACGGCGCGGGCAAATCGTCCTTGATCAAGGCCGTTTCGGGCGCTGTGATCCCCGATGAGGGGGAGGTGATGTTGGAAGGTCAGCGCGTTGCATTCCGTTCACCAATAGAGGCGCGCGAGGCCGGTATAGAAACCGTGTACCAAACGCTGGCGATGTCGCCTGCGCTGTCGATTGCGGACAACATGTTTATGGGCCGCGAATTGCGCAAACCGGGCTGGCGCGGAACCGTGTTGAGGCAGTTGGATCGCAAACGGATGGAGCAGATTGCGCGCGACAAGCTAAGCGAACTGGGCCTGATGACAATTCAGAACATCAATCAAGCGGTGGAAACCCTGTCAGGAGGGCAACGTCAGGGCGTCGCGGTGGCACGCGCAGCAGCGTTCGGTTCGAAAGTGATCATTCTGGATGAACCCACCGCGGCGCTGGGCGTGAAGGAAAGCCGCCGCGTGCTGGAACTGATCCAGGACGTGAAATCGCGTGGGATTCCGATCATTCTGATCAGTCATAACATGCCGCATGTCTTCGAGGTCGCCGACCGCATTCACGTGCACCGCTTGGGCAAGCGCCTCTGTGTGATTGATCCCAAAGACTACTCCATGTCCGATGCGGTGGCCTTTATGACCGGCGCGAAAGAACCGCCTCAAGGGGTCGCTGCGTGAACGTTGCCGGTCTGACTGCGACAGAGATCGCGACCCGGCTGCTTGCGATGATGCCAAAAGGATCTGATCGCAAGCTGGTCGCGCTAGCCGGCCCGCCCGCGTCGGGTAAGTCGGCGCTGGCTGAAGCTGTGGTAACAGCCTTGAATGAGAGCGGACGATCAGCAGGGCTTTTGCCGATGGACGGGTTTCATCTGGATAATGCGATCCTTGATGCGCGGGGCTTACGCGCCCGAAAGGGCGCGCCGGAGACGTTCGATCTGGCTGGTTTTGCCGCGATGCTTGGCCGGGTGAAAGCGGGCGAGACTGTTGTTGTGCCGCGCTTTGACCGCGACTTGGACGCATCCATTGCTGGGTGCGATGAGATCACGAAGACGACTGAGATTGTGGTTGTGGAAGGAAACTATCTATTGCTCGACCAACCCGGATGGCGGGGGTTAATGCAATTCTGGGACTATGCCGTGTTTCTGGATGTACCCGAAGACGTGCTGAAGGCACGCCTCATAAAACGCTGGGCGGATCATGGGTTTGACGAAGCCACAGCTCTGACCAAAGCAGAAGGCAATGATCTGCCAAACGCAAGGTTGGTTTTGGAGACGCGCGTCGCTGCAGTGGATTTGACCTTAACCGCTTGACCCGCGTGGTTGCTATCGAAAGGCGGGGGCCCGGGGGGGGGGCCCCCCGTATTTTGGATGAACGGGGTT
>CAZDXI010000412.1:0-324 GCA_964509095.1 uncultured Rhodobacterales bacterium | reverse complement strand
CCCGGGGGTTTTTCTTCCCTCCGGGGGGGCGGCGGGGGCCCCCCACGACATGTTTGGAAAGCACCGGTTTCCGGATCACCAAAAAGGCCGGATCAGGCGAGTTTGGCACGCGCAAAGGCAATAAAGTCAGAAATGGCATCCGGGTCGGCAGGGCGACCCGTGAAGCCGATCAAGTAAGGTTCAATGAGCGCAAGGCGCGCCTCCAGAGGTTCGGTCATGTCGAGGGCGTGATAGCCAAGTTGCTGGAAGTATAGGATACGTGCGCGCGCTTCGGATTCGTTGGCTGCATAGTCAAAGCGGGCAAACATCTGAGCAATTGCTGAG
>CAZDXI010000411.1:0-2947 GCA_964509095.1 uncultured Rhodobacterales bacterium | reverse complement strand
CCCACTGGCCCGGCTTTTGAAGGCGCACAGATTAGCTCTGGTCAACGCGCGGCCCCCGGCGCAATTGAACGCATCGAAATTGACCCTGTCACGAAAGAGCCGCGCTTTCGCGTGATCGGTAGTGACCTTTGGTCGGATGAGGACGGTTTTGACGACGTGACTGCGACCACCGGGATCACAGGCATCTGCGGCTCCGGCATCATCGAAGCGGTCGCGGAAATGCGCATCGCAGGGTTGTTGGATCCGTCGGGCCTGATCGGATCAGCCGAACAAACCGGTACGCCCCGTTCCGTCGCGACAGGCCGTACGCATGAGTACGTGATTCACGATGCCAGCGCAGATGGCGGCCCCCGGATCACAGTCACGCAGGGTGATATCCGCGCGATTCAATTGGCAAAATCTGCCCTATACGCTGGCGCACGTTTGCTGATGGATGAAATGGGTGTCGATACCGTAGACCGCGTCGTGCTCGCGGGCGCGTTTGGTGCGCATATCTCTACCAAACACGCGATGGTGCTGGGCATGATCCCCGACGCACCCTTGGACAAGGTTACAAGCGCGGGGAATGCTGCGGGAACTGGCGCACGCATCGCGCTGTGCAACACCGAAGCCCGCGCCGAGATTGAAACCACCGTGCGCCAGATCACTAAGGTCGAAACAGCGATTGAACCCAAATTCCAAGAGCATTTTGTGAACGCCTCGGCCATTCCGAATTCTGTCGATCCCTTCCCGATTCTGAACTCTGTGGTGGATTTGCCAAACGTCAGCTTCAACACAGGTGGCGGTGACAGTGCCGGAGGAGGCCGTCGTCGCAGGCGGCGCGGATGAGCAACGCAGACCAAGCCGAGTTCTGGTCGGGCGCGGCTGGGCAGAAATGGGTCGCGTTGCAAGACGCCATGGATGCAACCTTGCAACCTGTACTCGATATGACGCTCACGGCCGCCAATCTGCAAATCGGTGAACAGGTGCTGGACATCGGGTGCGGTGCGGGAACCAGCGTGAAGCAGGCCGCGCAAGCCGTTGGTCCAAATGGGTTTGTTCAGGGCGTTGATATTTCCCCTACGCTTCTTGCTCGCGCACGCAAAGTTCTGGAAGACACCCAAAACGCGGCTGTGCTGGATGCCGATGCTCAGGTCGATGATCTGGGTGGTCCATATGATGTCATGATATCCCGCTTTGGCGTGATGTTCTTTGACGACACGCCTGCCGCATTTGCGCATATCGCGCATCACTTACGCCCCGGCGCGCGACTGGTCATGACGGCATGGGCAGATGCACGTCAGAATCCGTTCTTTATGGAAGCGGCTGCAGCGGCGCGTGATGTGTTTGGCCCGATGCCAAAGACCGACCGATCCCTGCCCGGCCCCTTTGCGTTTGAAGACGCAGACCGTGTTCGCCGCGACCTGAGCGCTGCCGGATTGACCGACATTACCATCGACACGGAGGGCACGGTGTTGCCCATGGGGCCAACGCCCGCCGAAGCAGCGGTTCAGTGCCTTTCGATTGGTCCGGCAGAGTCCGCCATGCGCCACTTCGAAGCCTCCGACGACGACCGCGATGCCTTGCGCACGCGCCTGATGGAGCGTTTCTCAGCCTTTCAGACGGATACGGGCATTGCGTGCCCTGCATTGATCCATGTGATTTCTGCGCGCGTTCTTGACCCTGCCGTAAGCCCGTAATAAGCCGACATCAGGCGGGTATGGTGAAAAGGTATCACGCGAGCTTCCCAAGCTTAAGTTGAGGGTTCAATTCCCTCTACCCGCTCCAATCGCACCCCACCGTACGGTTCGGTTGCGTTACCTTCAGACATTCAACTTAAAACCTGATCCCGAAGCTTCACCTGCACGGCCATGCGCTGTGCTGTCAGGATCGATGGTGACTTTCTGCTCACGCCAACTGTTCGGGATCGCTACGTCCCGGACTGCCATCTTCCCATGCGGGCCCGCAACCCTGACGTTTGTATAACGAGTAACAAAGTGAACACCCCGCCCGGACTTGTCCTCCGGGCGGGGCGTTTGGCGTGGCTTAACCCATCAGGACGTCGCCGTATTCTTCTTTTAGCTTGCGTTTCAGAACCTTACCGGTCGCACCTAAAGGAAGGTCATCGACAAAGATCACTCTGTCCGGCACCTGCCATTTGGCGATCTTGCCGTCGAATACGCCAAGAACGTCGTCTGCACTGGGATCCTGCCCTTCGGCCTTGATCGCAATCAGGATTGGGCGTTCGTCCCATTTCTCATGCCGCGCACCGATAACAGCGGCGTTGGCGATTCCGGGATGCCCAATGGCCATGTTTTCCAGATCGACCGAGCTGATCCATTCGCCCCCGGATTTGATGATGTCCTTGGACCGGTCTTTGATCGTCAGATACCCGTCCGGGTCCAGCGTCGCCACATCGCCCGTCGGGAACCAGCCGTTCTGCAGCGCAGACCCGGCTTCCATCTTGAAATAGCTGTCCAGGATCCACGGCCCACGACAGACCAGATCGCCCTGCGCCTCACCGTCATGAGGCAGGAAGGTGCCCTCTTCATCCACGATGGCGAGTTCGACACCAAAGGGCGGACGCCCTTGATTTTCCCGCAGCTTGCGTTGTTCGTCCACCGGTAGCTTCGCATGTTTGGCCAGCGGCTGGTTGGACGAACCGAGCGGCGACATCTCGGTCATGCCCCAAGCATGCACCGTGTCCACACCGTAGGTGTCGCGGAACGTGTCGATCATCGAAGGCGGACAGGCCGATCCCCCCACAACGGTGCGTTTGAGACTGTCGAGCTTCGTGCCAGACTTCGCAGCCTCCCCCAGCAGGCCGAGCCAGATCGTCGGAACACCCAAAGCGATGGACACGTCATACGTATCGATCAACCGCACAAGCGACGCTCCATCCAGTCCCGGCCCCGGCAGGATCAGCCGCGCGCCCGTCATGGCCGCTGCATAAGGTGTGCCCCATGCA
>CAZDXI010000410.1:0-2947 GCA_964509095.1 uncultured Rhodobacterales bacterium | reverse complement strand
CATCCAAGCCAAGCTCGACGCGTTGAAAGGGTAAACAGATCGGTACCGGCGCGCGCGTATGTACGCGGTATGTACGCAGTATGTACGCGAGTCACAGCGCGACATCGCCCATCTTTCCCGCCCCGCACGGGCCTGCTATACACCGCAAAACCATGCATGGGGGGCAGCAATGGCAAGGTATGAATATCAGGTGGTTCCGGCACCATCCAAGGGCGTGAAAGCCAAGGGCGTCAAATCAGCCGAGGCGCGGTTTGCCCATGCGTTGGAGACGCTCATGAACGAGATGGGCAGCGACGGTTGGGAGTACCAGCGCGCCGATACTCTGCCGAGTGTGGAACGCTCCGGCCTGACGGGTTCCACCACCAATTGGCGGCATGTTCTGGTGTTCCGCCGCGCGTTGGATGTCGAAGACCACGACGCCGTTCCCGCCATGCCGTCCGTTGCGGCCCCTGTCGCAGCCGCCGTGGCCGCAGCACCCGCAGTCGCAGCGCCCGTCGTCGAGGCGATTGAAGAAACCGTCGAGGAAGCGCACGACGTCGCCGAAGAACAAGAGGTCACCTTCCGCCGCACCGCGAGCGAAGACGACCCCCATCCCGCCGGTCAGCCGGGCGCGACAGAAATGCTGAGCGATGATGGGGTCGAAGAAATCTCCGACGTCTCCGGTGTCACAACCAGCCTCGAAACGCTGGCGGCGACGCGCAAAGGCTCAGACGTCTAGATCCAGCGCCAACGCGTGGATGCGCCCCACAAGGTCGCGGCCCAACGCGCTGTGCACCGCGCGGTGGCGCGCAATGCGAGACTGTCCTGCAAAGGCGGGCGAGCGGAGCCGAACGTTAAAATGGCTCTCGCCACCTTCCTGAAAGCCCGCGTGGCCGCGATGGCTTTCGCTGTCATCGACCACTTCAACCTCGGTCACTTCAAACGCATCGCGCAACCGCTGCTCAATTTCGTCGCGTACAGACATTTTTTACCAATCCCCTCTTCAATCCCGCGACCAATGGCTTAAACTCTGGCGTCCGAGTCGAAAAGGTAATTCCCATGGCCAAAAACGATCCCTTCGGATTTGACATGTCTGTGTCCTCCGCCAAGAAGAAAAATCCGCGCGGGCGGCGGGGCATGTCGGGCGCGTCCGAAACGTCTCAGCGGGTCTGTGATCATGAGGGTTGTGAAGAGGCGGGCAAGTTCCGCGCGCCCAAAGCGCCGGACGTTCTGGATGACTTTTTCTGGTTCTGCCAGCAGCATGTGCGGGAATATAACCTCAAATGGAATTTCTTTGACGGCAAAACCGAGGCCGAGATGAACGCGCAAGCCAGTTCCGACAAGGTTTGGGAGCGCAACACCAAAGATTGGCGTGACCCGGAGGCAAAAGCCTGGGCGCGGCTCGGGATTGAAGACCCGCATCAGGTGCTGGGTGGAAACGCAACGCGCAATCCGGGCCGCAATGGTGGCACAGGCCGCCGCCTGCCCCCCACAGAACAGCGCGCCGCCGATATCCTTGAAGTGACGTCGGACGCGACCAAGAAAGACGTGCGCAAGGCGTACAAAGCTCTGATCAAGGTGCTGCACCCCGACATGAATGGCGGCGACCGCTCTCAGGAAGAGCAGCTGCAAGAGGTTGTCTGGGCCTGGGATCAGATCAAAGACAGTCGCAACTTCAAAGACTGAACGGTCAGTTTACACCTCTTACCCGTGGATTAATTTTCCGTACGCGCTTGCAAGGTGTCCGCAAGGCGGCGCTCCGATAGTGGGTCTTGTTCGCCTTGGAGGGCATCAAAGCAGTTGGGTCAAATCCCCAGTCACTTGATTGTCGAGGACCCGAAATGAAGTGTTTGATCGTCGAAGATAATGTCCTGTTGCGCATGGATTACCGATCCATGCTGGAAGCGCAGGGGTACACATGTGTTGAAACCGACAGCGTGCAAGACGCGCTGTATCTCATGAAAGTCCATGTTTTCAATGTGATCCTACTCGATTTGCAGGTTTTGGATGGTCAAACACTGCCACTTGCAGATTACGCGGACGTCATGGGAATTGACGCCGCGATCATTCTGGTAACGGGGACTGGCGCGTTCCCGAATGGCGAAACCGTCCAGATTTCACCCCGAATCGACCACGTCCTGCGCAAGCCGGTCAACATGGCTGATCTGGCCGCAATCGTTGACTACTTGTCGCAGTCAGAAGCCCTCACACAACCCAAAGGTGTACGGCAAAATTAACCTTCATCCGGTGCTTGTTTTTTGCTGACCTAATTTGTGTCAACTGACCGGTTTTCTGTCATCCGTCCCTGCAAATGTCACGAAAACTCGGCTAACTTGTGGTTGAGTTCCCTGGTGGGTGGACACTGAAATGAATGGCGTGAGGGAAGTATGAAGAAGAAAGTTCTTGTCGTAGATGACGACCCCGAAACACGGATGATCCTGTCTGACTACCTTTCCAGACTGGAAGTCGAGCATACATTGGTCGCCTCTGCGGGCGAATGCCTTGCGCGTCTTGTGAATGACCCGAACGAATTCAGTATCGTTTTGATGGACATTCACATGCCGATGCTATCTGGCGTCGATGCAAGCACATGGATCAAAGACAGCGAGATCGATCCGCCACGCAACATCCCCATTATCGCTCTGACCGGAGATGAGACGTACCATAACGAAGAATATATCGCGCGGTACGGGATGAAAGGCGTGTTGCCCAAACCGGTCACTGTCGAGAGCATCGAACAGACGCTGAATAAATACGGCAGTTTTGCCGCTTCGGAAGCGAACGTTTCGACCTACATCAACTAACCGACTTTATTTGACCGTTACACCGACCGGCGGACCGAACAGGTCCAGTCCGGTCGGTTTGCGTTTCAACACCTTTGTCGGCCTGCTTCGCATGTGTCCGAGGCAACGCGACTGTTAACGCCCCACTTAGCAACCTGAATCCGGCTGTTTGACCTGCATAGCGC
>CAZDXI010000409.1:0-2954 GCA_964509095.1 uncultured Rhodobacterales bacterium | reverse complement strand
TTGGCATCATCTTCATGCTTGTGGTGATCTTCTTGCCCGGTGGTCTTGTCGAAGGCGGTCAACGCATTGCTGGTGCGTTCCGTGGCAAGAAAGCCAAAGAGGCCGACAAGGCCGCATCAACGGAACCTGCGGAATAAAAGGAGCGTAAGACGATGGGAATTCTAGAAGTCAAAAACGTCGGCAAGCGCTTTGGTGGTCTGCAGGCTCTGTCCGAGGTGAACCTGAGCGTGCAAGAAAATACTGTGCACGCGATCATCGGGCCCAACGGGGCGGGCAAGTCCACGTTGCTGAACTGCTTTGTAGGCAAGCTGATCCCGGATACAGGTTCGGTCATGTTCGATGGGCAATCCGTGCTGGGGCGCAAGCCTTTTGAGATCTGCCAGATGGGCATTTCGCGGGTGTTTCAGACGCCAGAAATCTTTGCGGATCTGACAGTGCAGGAAAACATGATGATCCCTTGCCTGGCCAAGCGCGATGGCGCGTTCGAGCTGAACCCGATTGCGTCGCTTCGTAATCAAAAGGACATCATTGAGGCCGCAGAACACGCTTTGGACGACATGGGTCTGGCGGACAAGCGTCACATGAACGCGGCCTCCATGTCGCGCGGGGACAAACGCCGTCTGGAGATCGCGATGTGCCTGTCGCAAAATCCGCGGCTGTTGTTGTTGGACGAGCCGACTGCCGGGATGGCGCGTGCGGACACCAACAACACGATTGATCTGCTCAAAAGGATCAAGGACGAGCGCGACATCACCATCGCGATCATTGAACACGACATGCATGTGGTGTTCTCCCTCGCCGAGCGGATCACCGTTCTCGCGCAAGGAACGCCCTTGGTCGAAGACACGCCGGACAACATCAAAGGCCACCCGAAGGTGCGCGAAGCGTATCTGGGCGAAACGCAGACAGCCGCGTAAGGGAGCAACCCAATGAACGCCAAAACCGAATTCTCAAAAGGCGCCAATCACGCCGCGACTGCGCCCGCCTTCCTGTCTGTTTGGGACATGGAAAGCTATTACGGTGAAAGCTACATCGTGCAGGGCATCTCGTTCAATGTGCACGAAGGCGAAATCCTCGCCCTTCTGGGACGCAATGGTGCGGGCAAAACCTCCACGCTGCGCTCCATCGCGCGCATGGACAGCCCTCAGGTGACCCATGGTGAAATCTGGTTGGACCACCAGCCGCTTCACAAGATGTCCAGCCACGAAGCCTCGCGCGCGGGCTTGGGGCTTGTGCCTGAGGATCGCTCCATCATTCCCGGGCTGACGGTTGAGGAAAACATCAAGCTGGCACAGATCGCTCCACCAGTCGGCTGGTCGATTGATCGCCTGTACGATCTGTTTCCGCGGCTTGGGGAGCGTCGCAACCAAGAAGGTGTAACCCTGTCAGGGGGTGAACAGCAGATGCTGTCGATCGCGCGCGCGCTTGCACGCGACATCAAAGTGCTGCTGCTGGACGAACCCTATGAAGGCCTGGCCCCGGTGATCGTGGACGAAATTGAAAAGACCCTGCGCATCATCAAGGAACAGGGCATGACAACGATTCTTGTGGAGCAAAACGCGGTGCGGGCTCTGCAACTCGCGGATCGGGCCATTATCCTCGACACAGGCGGAATCGTCTTCGACGGAACTGCGGCTGAAGTCCTCGATAACGCCGAATTGCGGGCGGAATATCTCGCAATCTGAGTCGGTCGTCGACACACGACGTTGCAACAATGTTTCGGGACCGGGCCGTGCGCCCGGTCTTTGCGTTAACAATCGCCAGTTGATTTACAGTCCGTTTCCGCAGCGTCAACAATAGGTCGGTTTTTCAAAAAAACGCTTTAGATTAAAACCATAAGCTGCAAAATGATGTCATCCTGTTGGGGGATACATCTGAAAACGTCACTAACGAGTGCACATTTCGCCTGATTTCCGGCGTGATTACCCTCCATGAAGGTGCGGCCAGAAATGGCTAGAAACGCCTATTTTCGGTGTTTCGATGTACGAGTGTGGAAGGGGGTGGGTGCGCAAGACGCAAACATCTCACAATGTTCAAGGTGGCGCATGTCGTCATCCGTATTAGTGGGACGGGTCCGAAGGGACCGTGAGAACTTCGTCTGTCCCACACCAATTGTTTACCGATCTCTGCGGGTGCGTCCGATCTATTCGGCGCACCCGTAATTCGTTTTGGGCGTCAAAACTTCAGCTTTCACAGTGTGCTTTTCACTGGCGGCGCCATGCCGTATAACGCGCCCTAGGGTAAGGTTCGCAATCAAGGACGAACCGGCGAACCATCGAGGACCACATGACACAAAAAACCCATGACGCAGATGTGCAGTTTATCAGCGCACTGGCGGAACTCCTGCGCGAGAACGATCTCACTGAGCTTCAAGTCAAACGCGAATATGGGGAAGATGACAGTTTGAACGTCCGGGTGTCCCGGCAACAGAACCAGGTCGTCACTCAGGTCACCGCAGCGGCCCCCGTCACTGCTGCTCCGGCAGCGGCTGCCCCTGCTGCCGCGTCCGCTCCAGCCGCGCCTGTCGAAGCCGCAAGCGATCCAGCGGATTTACCCGGCGCCGTGACATCGCCCATGGTCGGTACGATTTACATGCAAGCCGAACCGGGTGCACCGGCATTCATCACCGTTGGAGCCAGCGTGAACGAAGGCGACACGTTGCTGATTGTGGAAGCAATGAAAACCATGAACCACATCCCCGCGCCGAAATCCGGGACCGTGAAACGGATCCTCGTCGAAGACGGTGCGGCTGTAGAATACGGCGCACCTTTGGTGGTTCTTGAATAAGGCGGCAGCGATGTTTGACAAAATCCTGATCGCCAACCGTGGGGAAATCGCGCTCCGCGTGATCCGCGCCGCGCGGGAAATGGGCATTGGCAGTGTCGCGGTTCATTCCACCGCGGATGCGGATGCGATGCATGTGCGCATGGCGGATGAGGCGATCTGTATTGGGC
>CAZDXI010000408.1:0-2955 GCA_964509095.1 uncultured Rhodobacterales bacterium | reverse complement strand
CATCCCGGCTGCGCGAGCGACTTCCACATCGTCAGCAGCGCCGCCTGGGTGATCCGCATGCGCTTGACAAATCTGCTTGTAGTTGAATCCTTGCGGTGTTTGTGCGCGAAACAAACCGTCGCGTGATTGCGTTCCCTGAACCAGACCATCGGACCCAATCCACAAAGCATCCGTCACCGCCAGAGCCGGGGCCGCCGCTGGCCCGGAGAGCAGAGCTTTGCAGACTTCCGAGATCAAAGCATCCGACACGCAAGGCCGCGCGACATCGTGAATCAGAACCCGTGTCACCCCGGACCCGGCCAGCGCTTCCAGCCCGGCGCGCACGGACGCTGCGCGATCTGCGCCGCCAGCAACCAAAATGTCAGGCATTACCGGCAGGTCCCGGTCCATGTCGTCTGGATGCAGCACCAGAATTGTCAGACCAATCTCTGGATGTCCGACAAATCGCGCGAGCGTGTGCGCCAGCACCGGCGCGCCCGCAACGGTCTGCCATTGCTTCGGCAATGCGCCACCTGCGCGCGTTCCACGGCCGGCGGCAACAATGATGGCGGCTGTTAAGTCTTTCGTCATCCTGACCAAGCTCTAGGCCCGCACGTGGGTGCGCGCAATCAAACATGGTTAAATGCCTAAATTTCAGGCAAATGCTATTTTTGTGACCTATCGACTTTACGCGCGATGTTGATGCAGGCGTTAGGCCGCGCTAGGCACACGCATCTATTCCGGTATGGACGCCCATGATCACCCTGTCTGATGTTACACTTGATCCTCCGATCGCTCTGGCCCCGATGGCCGGAATCACCGACTTGCCGTTTCGCAATCTGGTGGCGTCCTTTGGGGCAGGGCTCGTCGTGTCCGAAATGGTCGCCAGTGTTGACATCGTGAATGCGCGCCCGGGCACGCGGGAACGTGCGGAACTGGCGCTTGGGGCTTACGGCTCTTCAGTGCAACTTGCCGGGCGGGAAGCCGCACCCATGGCAGAAGCCGCGCGCATGGTGGCGGACCAAGGTGCGCGGCTCATCGATATCAACATGGGTTGCCCGGCCAAGAAGGTGACTAGCGGTTATTCCGGCTCTGCGCTGATGCGCGACCCGGATCATGCCTTGTCCCTGATCGAGGCGGTCGTAAATGCGGTCGACGTACCCGTGACCCTCAAAACCCGGCTTGGCTGGGATGATCACCTGCGCAATGCAGCCACCCTCGCGCGCAGGGCCGAAGACGCAGGCATTCAAATGGTCACGATCCACGGACGAACGCGCTGCCAGTTCTACAAGGGTACCGCGGATTGGGCTGCCATTGCGGATGTCAAAGACGCAGTCACCATCCCCGTGCTGGCAAATGGCGACATTTTGGATGCGCAGTCGGCCACCACCGCGCTTTCGCTTTCCGGTGCAGACGGCGTGATGATTGGACGAGGGGTGCAGGGCAAGCCATGGTTGCTTGCTGAAATCGCGCATGAATTATGGGGCACTCCCGCGCCGAACGTTCCGGTCGAGGCCGACTTCGCTCAGATGGTGGCCACTCATTATGACGCGATGCTGTCGTTTTACGGCACTGACCTGGGCCGCCGCTGTTCGCGCAAGCATCTCGGCTGGTACATGGACACAGCCCAGACGCCAGCAGAGCTGCGAAAACGCATTCTGACCGCACCGGAGCCTGCGCAAGTCTTTGATTTGCTGCCAGATGCGTTGATCCGTGACGAAGCACCGAGGCAGGTCGCATGACCGACAACGCCGATCTGTGGGCCTCTCTCCCGATTCCTGTTGTGCGCATTGACGCGCAAGACTGCATCATGGATGTGAACCCGGAGGCGGAAGGCTTTCTCAATTCCTCCGCCAAGGCGCTGCGTGGTGCGCCCGTGTGGGACACCATCGCGATTGATGCGCCGCTCGAAGACGCCTTTCGGCGTGCCCGTCAGAACGCCACGCCCTTGTTCGTCAACGACGTTGATGTCGGCTCTGGCAATCGAGCGCCGTTGCAATGTTCGCTGCAGATTTCGCCCGTTGTTGGTTCTGTGGGCGACATGCTGATGATGATTTCCCCGCGTGAATTGTCCGGACGCATCACGCTGAGTCATTCGGTGAAATCCGCGGCGCAATCTGCCATCGGTATGGCAGAGATGCTTGCACATGAGATCAAAAACCCCCTCGCCGGGATCACCGGGGCGGCGCAGCTTTTGTCGATGAACCTCAAGCCCGAGGATCTGGAACTTACCGACCTGATCGTCGAAGAATCCCGGCGCATCGTGAAGCTGCTGGAACAGGTCGAACAGTTCGGCAACCTGTCCCCGCCCGACCTGCAACCGGTCAACCTGCATGATGTTCTGGACAAAGCGCGCCGGTCCGCGTTGCTTGGCTTCGGGGCTCAGATGAAAATCGTAGAGCAATATGATCCCTCCCTGCCTTTGGCTGATGGTGATCCGGACCAACTGCTGCAAGTTATTCTGAATCTTCTTAAAAACGCCTCCGAAGCTGCGGGTGACGGTGGTGGGACGATCACGCTTCGGTCGTTCTTTGAACATTCCTACAGCCTGCGCCGCTCTGACGGGACCGGGCGGTCGCTGCCTTTGCAGATCGAAATAACAGACGACGGGCCGGGCCTGCCTCCGTCCATCAAGGATGAGATTTTCGATCCCTTCGTGTCGGGTAAGGAAAACGGTACTGGCCTTGGTCTGGCGCTGGTCAGCAAGATCATCTCGGACCACCAAGGTTGGATCGCCGTTAACTCCGTACCGGGACGCACAGTTTTTCGCATTTCCCTGCCGCGCGCGCGGGACATTTCATAACCACAGGAGCTTTTCATGGACGGAACCGTACTTGTCGCTGATGATGATCGCACGATCCGCACCGTGCTGACGCAGGCGCTCACCCGTGCCGGGTGCCGTGTGCACGCGACCTCGTCCCTGACCACGCTGATGCGCTGGGTGGGCGAAGGGAAAGGCGATGTGGTGATTTCCGA
>CAZDXI010000407.1:0-2969 GCA_964509095.1 uncultured Rhodobacterales bacterium | reverse complement strand
GGAAATCCGAGTGCATTTTTCTAGCGAGTTGTGGTGCATCGGACATCGAAACGTGGTGACGAGTAGGCAATAAGTGCGCCGCAGAACTGGCCACGTCACAGCGTTGAACTCAATCACAGACGGCCCTTACCGGCCATTCATCGACCCTTCGCCATGCTGCAGTCGCATCCCGCTTTGAGGACATTCGCCGAGCCTGCGAGGTCACCCGCTATTCCGACCCCGCAGTCAGCGGACTGACGCGTATCTTAGAATTGCGCTTAGGAATTACCACTGTTCCTGTTGTGGTTTGGCTTTCTGAACACCATGACATAGCTCATCGGCAGGCCGATCCCGGAGTGTTCAACATTCCACCATGCATTCGAAATATGTTTCGGCAATTCTTCGAAGTAATCCAACGTTAGGCCCGAATTGATACCTCCCATGACGATATCAGACATCGTGTGACTGAAAGAAGCGTTTGGCGTCGCCTCGTAGGTCTCGCCGCCATAATAATCCAAGCCGCTTCCGTCGATGTAAGCCTCTTCCCGAAAATATGACAACTCCCAATTGACCGGATCATTTGCCTGTCCCGGTTCAAACATCATCAAGATGGAATGATGCTCGTAGATGAAGATCACCCCATCTGGCGCGAGTAGTTTCGAGATTTCTGCGAAAAACCTGTCGATGTCAGGCATCCAACCCAACACACCGATGGTTATTATGACAATGTCAAAACAGGCATGATATTCATTGGGTATTTCGTGTGCTTCACAACATACGAATTCCACATCTGTTCCGGCGGCTTTTGCCAGCTCTCTGCCTTGGTCAACAAATCCCTGTGCGCCATCAAATCCAACACAACGAGCGGCTCCAAGTGCTTTGCAGGACAACAGCTCGACGCCGTTATTGCAGCATAGTTGGGCGACGTTTTTTCCGTCTACTCCCAGACGCTTCAGGTGAGCGGTCGCAGTTTCATCCAGAACCGAGAAGCCTGGTTTGCAAACGCGCTCCAGTAGCTTGGTTTGATTGTGGCGTGCATGAATTGGTGCAACCTCCTCCCAAGCGGTGAGGTTTGCTTTTATGTATACGCTGTCAGATTGGCGTTCTGTCATCCAAGTTTTCCCACATGAGCAAGAAGCACCGTGGTGATGAGGATAAACCAGCCTCCGTGCCAAACCAAGGTGATCAGAACTCCTTGATACAAAAAAGCTTCTCCAAGCGGGCCTTCAAAACGGCTCAGAAGACTAACACTCGCACAAACGAAGTGGCATCAGGTTTAGTATCACTCGTAGGCCCACAACACCAAATGTGCCGGGGCTGGAAACTCTACCGTCCCGTCGGGAGCAGCAAACTGCCCCAGCCGCTTTTCCGCTTCTGCCACTAATTCCTCGTAGCCGGCGTCGTCGATCAATTCTGATAATGTCCAGCCACGAACATCCATACGAACCCAATCCCGGATCGAGGCAAATCGCGCTTTGCCTGTGACTGTCGTTACCGTTGCTTTCTGCAATCCGCCCTTGCCAACAACACTCTCAAGAGGCTCCTTTTCTCCAAGGACAAAGGGGGCCCGTAACGCATCCGCTGCATCCGATCCAAACAATTCATCGATCAGTGTGATCATCGCCGCATATCCAGGAGAACTGTCAGCGTCATCCCAGACCGACAGGCCAATCCTGCCGCCCGGCTTCAGCACGCGTCGCATGTCCCCGAGCGCTTTGGACCTGTCGTCGAAGAACATCAGGCCAAATTGGCAGAGAACAACATCGAATGAATTCGTGGGGAATGGTAACTCCTCAGCTATACCCTCTATCCATTCGACATCTCTCGTGCGCTTTCGCGCGACGTCAAGCATGCCTTGATTGCGGTCAAGGCCGACAACGCGGCCCTTGGACCCAACCCGCACGGCTACTTCACGCGTCGTGGCACCGGTGCCGCAGGCGACATCAAGAACGCTGTGTCCTGGTGCAATTCTGGCGATGTCACAAAGCCGCCCCGCCCATTCACCAAAGAGTGCGGGAACGAAGAACTCATCATATATTTCAGCTGCGGTTTTTGATACCTGTCCGGCAGTTGCGTCATCTCGTGACATGCTTTCACCCACCTTTTTGATTGCGCTTGCACCATTGGTGACACAACGCTGTCTGGCAGATATAGTTCGAAATCTGTAGCAACGTGACGGGGGTTCCAATGAAATCCTACGGTCAGTTCTGTCCTGTGGCCAAGGCAGCCGAGCTTTTTTGCGAACGTTGGAACGCTCTGATTGTTCGTGATCTTGCTGCTGGCCCGCGACGGTTCACCGAGCTGAAACGCGGTGTACCCTTGATGTCACCGTCACTTCTGTCTTCGCGATTGAAATGGCTCATTGAAGAGGAAATCGTCGCACGCCACGATATGGGTGAAAAGCGCCCCGGATATGTGCTGACGGAAGCGGGGCGCGAGTTTGTACCGCTGGTTGAAGCTCTGGGAATATGGGGACAAAGGTGGACAAGACGCGAGCTTAAAGAGCACGAGGTCGATCTGGGGCTACTCGTCTGGAGCTTGGAAAGCACGACCAACCCAAACGCGTTCGGAGCCAGACGTTGTCTTGTTCGGCTGGAGCTAACTGATCAAACAGAGGCCAAAAGGTATTGGTGGTTTCTGAACGTGAACGGACAATGTGAGCTGTGCGTGGAGGACCCCGGTGGTGACGTTAATCTCTATCTGGCTTGTACCCTTCCAGACGCAATTTACATCGTCAGAGGAGACATCTCCCCAGTCAAGGCAATTGAAACGCAGAGCCTTGAAGTGCTTGGCGATAGCTGGGCCAGCCAACAATTGGTCAGTTGGTTCAATCTCAGCCCGCTAACGTCCATCAAGTCATGTCGCCAAACTGCATAGCGGGATTTCGAACGGCGGATATTGGACACGCGGAAATTCCTTCGTAGGCATCTCTGTTCGGCCCATAAGAGACATTCATCACCCAATCCCGATGCTACAGTCGCAGCCCACAT
>CAZDXI010000406.1:0-2983 GCA_964509095.1 uncultured Rhodobacterales bacterium | reverse complement strand
TGGAAACCTATGGCCACGAATACGCGATGCACTTCCCGCATCACGAATGGCCCGCCGGTCGGGACAAGAAACACTCCCCCGCGCATGACCACATAGTCGCCGCCGGTGGTGTGATGGGCGCCTATAACGGGTGGGAGCGCGCCAATTGGTTCGCGAAGGACGGCGATGACACCTCTGAGGCCTCCACCGAAACATGGGACCGTCAAGGCCCCTGGACCCGGCGTGTACAGGAAGAGGTCGAAGCCGTGCGCGACGGCGTCGGTGTGCTGGACCTGTGTGGGTTCTCCCGGTTTGAACTGACTGGTGACGGCGCCGCCGAATGGCTGCGGGGTCGTATCGCTGGGGCCTTGCCCAAGGTGGGTCGCATGAACCTGGGCTATTTCCCCGATGACCGGGGTCGGATTTTGACGGAGATGTCGATCATCCGCAAAGGCGACGATCACTTCACCCTGATCACTGCTGCGGGTGCGCAATGGCATGACTGGGAGGTGTTGTGGCGCAACTTGCCCGACGGCCTGACTTTGGAAGACCACACCAAGGCTGTGAACACGCTCGTCGTCTCGGGGCCGAAATCGCGCGACCTGATCTCTGGTCTTGGCACGGATGGTGACCTGTCTCTGGGATGGCTTACCCATCAGGATGCGACAGTCATGGGCAAATCTGTGCGCCTTGTGCGTGTGTCTTTTGCAGGTGAACTGGGTTGGGAAATTCACGTGCCCGTGGCCGATGCGGCTGAGATCTACAAAGCCGTTCTCGATGCCGGTGCAACGCCGTTTGGCATGTTCGCCCTGAATTCCATGCGCATCGAAAAAGGCTATCGAACCTGGAAAGGTGATCTGTCTACCGACTACTCCTTGCTGGAAGGTGGCCTTGGGCGCTTTGTCAAACTCGACAAACCTCAGGACTTCCCAGGCAAAACCGCGCTGCTCAATGAACAGCAACAAGGCAGTGCAAAGCAATTTGTTACCCTTGTGGTCGATGCCGGGGAACAGGACGCGCCTTATATGTCCACGCTTTGGCATGGTGGAGAAGTCGTGGGGGAAACCACCTCGGGTGACTATGGCTACCGGACCGGTAAATCCATCGCTCTTGGCATGGTACGTGCGGATCTGGCTCAACCGGGAACCGAGTTAGAGGTCAACATCTACGGCACGCGCTACACAGCCACTGTTCAACCGGACCAACCACTTTGGGATCCGGAGAACGCTCGACTTCGCGCTTAACCCGCCTGTTCAGGAACGACGCTCATGGCAGAAATCACTCTATTGGACGGCTCGATTGGTCAGGAACTGGTCAAACGGTCATCTGCTGGCCCGACGCCGCTTTGGTCAACCCGTGTGCTGATCGATCAACCCGATCTCGTCTCTGCAGTGCATCAGGATTATGCCGATGCAGGCGCCACTGTTGCAACGACCAATAGCTATGCTCTGCATCGGGACCGGCTGAACACGGAAACCAACCACTATGCGTCTTCTGAAAACGGCATCCCTGATCTGGAAGCTGCGTATTTTGACCTGATCGCAGCGTCGGTCGCGGCGGCTGATCCCGTTCGGGCCGTGTCCCGGATCGCGGGCAGCATTGGTCCGCTGGGGGCAAGCTACCGTGCTGACCTGCATCCGGCGTCCGACGTGGCAGTGTCTTTGTTTGCAGAGATTGCCGAACGTATGGCTTCAGGTGTCGACCTGTTCATGTTTGAAACCATCCCTTCGCTTCAGGCCGGCCGTGACGCGATCTTGTCGGTTCGTGACCTGGGCAAGCCAGTTTGGCTCGCCTTCACTGTGTCTGATGAGGATGGGACCTTGCTTCGTTCTGGTGAGCCGGTGTCGGATATCCTCGCTCTGTCTTCCGAGGTTGATGCGCTCCTAATCAACTGCTCTGTGCCGGAAGCAATCTCGACCGCACTTGATCTGCTGACGACCTCGTCTTGCCCGATCGGTGCCTATGCCAATGGGTTCACCAAGATTAGCGATGCCTTCAAAAGCGGTGGTGCCACGGTCGAAGCTCTTACGGCCCGGCAAGACCTGTCTCCTTCGGCTTATGCAGACTTTGCTCTCGATTGGGTGTCCAAAGGTGCTGCGATTGTTGGTGGGTGTTGTGAAGTCGGCCCCGACCACATCCGTGAACTCGCGTCTCGGCTCCGTTCGTCCGGTCACACCCTTGTCTGACCCATGCTTCATCTGTCTCTAAATACCTCGGGGGGTTTGGGGGGCTGGCCCCCCAATCTGTTGGATGGGCTTAGCCCATTCGAAACCCGCTTTCGCTAAAGGACTCCGCCTATGCCTGAACTTCCCACAAACGCTCGTGTCGTCATCATTGGTGGCGGTGTCATTGGCTGTTCTGTCGCCTACCATTTGACCAAACTTGGCTGGACCGATGTGGTGCTTCTGGAACGCAAGCAGCTCACGTCTGGCACCACGTGGCATGCAGCGGGTCTGATCGCGCAACTTCGTGCAACTGCGAATATGACCAAGCTTGCCAAGTATTCTCAGGAACTCTACGGCGATCTGGAAACCGAAACGGGCGTTGCCACAGGGTTCAAACGCTGCGGCTCCATCACCGTCGCGTTGACCGAAGAACGGCGTGAGGAAATCTTCCGTCAAGCCGCCATGGCCCGTGCCTTCGGAGTCGAGGTTGAGGAGATTTCCCCGGATGAGATCAAAGCGCGTTACGAGCATCTCAGCCTCGATAACGTGGTTGCGGGCGTGTACCTCGACAAGGATGGGCAAGGCGATCCCGCCAATATCGCGCAGGCTCTGGCCAAGGGCGCGCGCCAGCGTGGCGCCAAAGTGTCCGAACGTAGCAAGGCGACGGGTGTCGTCCGCGATGGGCGCCGGATCACTGGCGTAGACTGGGTGGGCGAGGATGGGACTTCGGGCCATATCGCGTGCGATCATGTGGTCAATTGCGCGGGCATGTGGGGCCGTGAGGTCGGCCAGATGCTTGGCGTGAATGTGCCCCTTCAAGCCTGTGAACACTTCTACAT
>CAZDXI010000405.1:0-2989 GCA_964509095.1 uncultured Rhodobacterales bacterium | reverse complement strand
ATCATCAACCGCACCGGACCCGTTCAGGGTCAGGTCGATTTGCGCCACACCATCGGTGTCGATCAGCACTTGCTGAAGTCCACCATCGGTGCCGTTCGGGATCGTGATTTCGTTGATCAGCTGGCCGTTTTCGTCGAGCAGGCGGATTGTGCCACCTTCTTCGGCGTCAACAACTTTGATGTCATAGACAAAGGACGGCTCATCGAACTTGAACCAGATGGTGCCACCAACGGCGTCATCAGGATCGTTGCTGTCATTGTCTTCGGACACGATCAGGATGTTGTTCTGGCTGTCTGTTGCCAGATCGTGGTCACCACCTGTCGGGTTGTTGCTGTCAAAGATCATCGCATCGTTGGCGGCGGTGTTGTTCACATCGCGCTGTGCAGAGATCATCACACCATCAAACTGGGTGTTGACCACTGTGCCTGCTGCCAGACCTTCAAAGTCGATATTGACCGCATCCGGGTCATCACAGACGCGGAATTCTGGCTCGCCTTCGACTTCTTGCAGTTTGATCTTGTCGATGCGGACCCATTCGTAGTGGTCGCCATCAACCCAGATCATGATCTCGTCGCCTTGGGACAGTTCAACGCCCTCAATCACGAACTCGGAGAAGCCGGCATTGTTGGAGCCGCCGCCATCGCTGTCGCGGTCCAGACGGAACGCTTCAACCAGCTCGCCGTTGACTTTGACCATGATGGAGGACTGACCGTCGTTCTCATCCTGAGCAAAGATCGACAGATCGTATGTGCCGCTTTCGCCGTTGAATGTTGTCGACAGATCGCCCGTGCCGCCCAGATGCGCTGTGCGCACCAGTTCGCCGCCAGAGGCCTGATCGCCATGTACGATGTTCATGTTGAACAGGTCCATGTCTTCGGCTTCGATCACATAACAGTTTAGATCGGTGACAGCTGTTTTCACACCTGTGTCGATGTTGTGAACAGATCCGCCGGATGTCACGTGAATGACCTCTGTCAGACCGTTTGCATCTGCGTCGCTGTCAAAGTGCTCGGCCACACCGCTGTTTTGTGCGGAGAATTCCTTGCCGTCTTGGGCCGGGAATTTCACACGGTAGTCACCAGGGGCGACGTCGAACATGTAGTTGCCGTAGCCGTCTGTTGTGGTGGCTGCAACAACGTTGCCGTCGAGGTCCAACAACTGGATGGTCGCACCCTCGATGCCTTCATCCCATGTGTTGGTGTCGTCGTTCCATTCATTGTCATTGCCGTCGGCGTCATGTGTAAAGCGGCCTTTGATCCAGCCGTTTTGCACTTCTGCGACGTCTTCAACCTTGACCCAGAGCGCTTTGGTTTCGGATCCGCCGTTGCCGTCGGACACTTTGATGGTCACGTCATATGTGTTGGAACCGCCGCCGGATTGTGGGTTCTCGTAATCAGGGGCGTCTTTGAAGGACAGCTCACCTGTGTGGGCGTCAATTTCGAAGAAAGCCTGATCCCGGCCGCCTACGATTTCATATGTCAGTGTATCGCCATCCGCATCAGATGCGTTCACGTCGATGACGGCTGTTGTGTTCTCGTCGATGTGCAGAACGCCGTTGCCGGGCAGGTTGTCGAAAACCGGGCCTGTGTTGGCAGGGGCGGCAGATGGATCTGCGCTGAGGTCAGAATAGTTCACACCGTGGCTGTTTTCGCACTGACCAATTGTCAGGGTCACACCAGCAGGGGGTGTCGCGCCAACGAACGAGAAGAAGTCTTCGTTCTCGGCTTTGTTTTCGCCTTCGATTTCGGCCAAGATGTAGGTTTTGCCGTCTGAGCCGTGCAATGTGTATACTTTTTCAACATACAGATCGCCGGTCTGCTTCCAGCCGGTGCCATCATTTGCCCAGCCGAACTGGTCATGGCTGCCTTGGTTGTCTGTGGCATGATCATTGCTGTCACCGGACAGCTGGCCTTCATTGTCCCATGCGGCCAGCGTCACAGTGGATGCGCCGGGCATGACGAATGTATCGCCCGTGCTGATGCTGTGATCGCCTGTGTTGAGCAAGTCCGCTTCGCGGAATGCGCTCCAGTATTTATAGCTATAGGTCATTACGTCCCCCTCAAGGATCCGGGCAACCACTGCCCAACTTTTAAGACCAGCATCGCCAAAGGCGACGCGTTACGTCGGGGGTTGCGTGCGAGGACACACGGTAGGCCAAAATTGAGAGAGATTCAGAAGTCCGTCTGAAACGGGGCCAACGAGCCAGTCACGTCAAAATCAAGAATTAACGATGAGCCTAAGGCCCATGACCACTTCTTACACTAACCCCCAACGGCATACCTGCGCCATACAACTTACCCAACAGTTCCAACGGAGCCCTTGTAACCTTGTTGTTAATGTTTCGGTAACCCCTTTTTTTCACCACTCCCTGTTTTTGCCACCTCAAAGCCATTTTTCCCCGTGGCCCACACGCCTAGGTTGGAGGTTCTTGGAAACAATATTTCAGTTTTGGATTCTTTGTTCTCAATTTCGATTTATTGAGAATCAGAGTCGCGCGAATTGTGGCGCGGCCACTCAACCTTATATTGTTGTGCTCAGGACGCTGTTGCCGTTGCGTTTAACGCCGTGCTGCGCGCGGAGTTGACAGGTGGGTGCTGATCAGACAATCAGCCTGCATTCCGGTGGTTCCAATAAGGTCGTATGTTATGAAAATTGCCATGATTGGCACAGGCTATGTGGGTCTGGTGTCTGGGGTGTGTTTTTCGGATTTTGGTCACGATGTGATCTGCGTCGATAAAGCGCCGGAAAAAATCGAAATGCTGCAGGCCGGAGAGGTCCCGATCTATGAGCCGGGGCTGGATGAGGTCATGGCGCGCAACGTCGCCGCCGAGCGGTTGTCCTTCACCACCGATCTGGCCGAGGCGGTCGCTTGGGCGGATGCGGTGTTCATCGCGGTCGGCACGCCGACGCGGCGCGGCGACGGGCATGCGGATCTGACGTATGTCTTTGCCGCCGCCGAAGAGATCGCGGCCAACCTGGATGGCTACAC
>CAZDXI010000404.1:0-2993 GCA_964509095.1 uncultured Rhodobacterales bacterium | reverse complement strand
CAAACCCATCGCCGCCACCATGACAAAGACGGCATCATCGGCCGGATACGAACTGGGGCTTCTGGCGGCCGCGGGAACGCTGACGATCATTCCGGGTGCCATCGTGATCTATTTCGTGCGCAACTACATTGCTAAGGGCTTCGCCCTGGGGAGGGTCTGATGAACCGGCTTGTACTGGCTATCGCGTTGCTCGCGGCCAATCCTGGGATCGCGCAGACTTGGGGCAATGTCGCCAAGAAGGAAGAAGAGACCGGGTTCAGTTGGACAGCCCCCCTTTGGCCGTCGTTCTGGATGGCTTGGACGCCGGCCACGTTCCTGCTGTTTTGTGGAATCTTCGGTGCGATTGCGGTCATTGGCCTGCTCGAAGGGTTCAAATACCGTGATGGATTGGAGCGAAAAGGCATCCTTGGCCTCACCACCACGCTGGGGGATCGGCTGTTCATCACACTGCTGGGAACCGCCTATATTTTCCTTGCGTGGCTTGGACTTGTGGGCCAACCGCTGTGGTGGCCACTGGGGATCAGCATCGTCTGGGCCTTCTTCTGTTTCAAGAAAGTGTGAGATTCTGCTTTGGAAAACGAAACGCTTGGGATTTACTCAACTCGTGTGACGAGTGAGCGACTGTTAGAATTGGGTCAGTCATGAAAAAGAAAAAGAACGAACTGCTGACCGAAGTGGAATTGGAGTTCATGACCGAACTCTGGGCCATTGGGGAGGGAACTGTGCGCGACGTTCTCGAACGATTGCCGGAAGATCGCAATCTCGCCTACACGTCGGGCGCGACCATTTTGCGTATTCTGGAACAAAAGGACTTCGTGACCAGCCGCAAGGAAGGCAAAAGTCATGTCTATATCCCTGCGCTTTCCAAAGACACGTATCAATCTCGCTCACTCCGAAATCTGTCGATGAAACTATTTGACGATACGCCTGCATCGCTTGTGGCGCGGCTCGTCGATGATGATGAATTGACGGAAGAAGCACTGGGGCAAATCCGGGCACTCGTGGATCGGAGGTTGAAAAATGACGGTGGGTGACGCGCTTCTGGATGCATTCATTGACGCAAACATTCTGTTCTTGATCGGCTACGCGCTATGGCTGCTGGTGCGGGCGGGCATGCAAAGTCTGGGTCTGAAACACGCCTTTGGGACGCAGCTCAGGCTGCTGAACGCGCTCTTCCTCGCCATCATATGCGCCCCTTTCATCGTCGCAGGCTTTCAGGCGCTTCAAAGCGCGGGCTTCGCGCGGAACGTGAACGTCAACCTGTCGGATATGGTCGTTGCCTATTACCTGAACGGCGGGTTCGAGATGAAAGCCTCCGAATTCGAGGCGCTGGTTTTGATGCGCGACGGGTTTGTCTTTAACGTGCTGAACCTGAATGGATTGTTTGCACAAGCAATTATCGCGGTTTTCCTGACAGGCGTCGCTGTCGGGTTGGTGCGGCTTGGCATGTCTATGATGTTCCTGCGGCGCATTGTAAAAGACAGCTACCCGTGGCGAGACTTCGGAACGATCAAGATCCTGTTGTCAGACAGAACGCTTGTCCCGTTTTCAACGCGGGGGCTACGCACCTACTATGTGGTGATCCCGTCGCACATGCTTGTCCAAGGCGATGAATTGAAGGTCGCGCTGGCCCATGAATTCCAGCACGTCCGCCAAGGCGATCTGGAATGGGAAATCACGCTTGAAGCACTGAAACCGTTCTTCTTTTTCAACCCCGCCTACCGCGCGTGGAAGAGCCAAGTCGACCATCTACGGGAGCTGAATTGCGACAGCGAAGTGCTGTCTCACGGGCGGATCGACGTGCGATCTTATTGCGAAACACTTCTGTCCGTGTGTCAGAAAACCCTGCGCCGGGATCGGTCCTTTGTGATGGCCGTGCCCAAAGTCACGCTTGTCACTGCGGATCGCTCTGCCTTTGGCGAGCGCAAAGAAACGTTCCTGGAACGCCGCATTCTGACGGCGCTGGCAAACCGACGCCCACGCCATCAACGCACGCTGTTTGCGCTGTTTGCGATCCCGTTGCTGGCCATGGTGACCCTCACGACGGTCGCCATCCAAAGTCCCGGCGACTGGAGCCATGACCGCTTGATGCTGTCCACAGTTGTGAATCTTGATCGGTTGGACGAGATCAATCGCCTGTCCACTTTCGGGCGCGTGCGAAACTAAAAAGCCTGCACCAGAAGGCTGATCCCCATCGCAATCAGCATAAGCAGCACCGCGAAGCGAAATCTTTCTGGTGACAAGCGATCGCGAACCCGTTCACCGATATGCAGCCCGATAAAGATCACCACCGTTCCAAACCCCGAGATCAGCACGTCACTGACCGAGAACAAGCCAAGCTGCCGCAACCCCAGTGCCAGAACGAGGCTCGACATCGTGAAGGAACAATTCACCGCCTGAATGAACAGGTTGCGTTCCAGTTTCAGCGTCATCAGATACGGCACCGAGGGCATGACCTGCGACCCGGTGATCCCGTTCACGGTGCCTGTTAAAAAGCCACTGATCAGCCCCAGCGGTCGTTCCAACCGCGCCGGCAGGGTGAGTTCCGGCGTCGCAAGCGTGAATGCACACCAAAGCAACAGCATCGCGCCGAGAACTCCTCCGGCCAGGGTGCTGTCGATCACCGACAACGCCCACAGCCCAAGAACCAACCCCGGCAGGGTCGCCAGCAACATCGGCCAGAACCGCGCCACGGTTTCCCCAAAGCGCCCCGCCTGCCGCATCACCACAAGGTTTGAACAGACCGAAGGTATGATCACGAGGGGCAGCGCGTCTTTAAGCCCGACAATAAAAGCAAGGATCGGCAGGCTGGTGGTTGAAAACCCCAAGCCCGTAATCCCTTTGGCCGTGGCCGCAAAGACATAGGTCGCAAGGATCGCCACGATCTGCCAGCCGGAGTAGTCAAGCGCCATGCCTTACGCAGGCACAGTGCTGGACAAATGATCCATCGCTGCCTGAACGCCGCCTTGATTGAAGGCCACCCCGGCACGCGT
>CAZDXI010000403.1:0-3015 GCA_964509095.1 uncultured Rhodobacterales bacterium | reverse complement strand
AGGATCGACAGCCAATGCCCGAACGTCATGGCAGAAACGGTGTTTTCAAAGCTGTCCCAAGGCGGCAACACCCATAGCGCGATGTAAAGAACGATCAGTGCGAAACACACGCGCCGAAAGTCATCCCAAAGCGTTATGCCCAACATCCTGCGGAAAGATCGTTTGTGGATAATCGGTTGCACGGTCGCAATCGCCATGATCCAGAATATGAAGCTGAATAATAGCGACAAGAGCGTCAACGGGTCAGACCCCGATGCAAGCGACTTGCCTGTCAGCCCAGAAACCTGTCGCACGATGTCGTAAAACACGACAGAGCCGTAATACGTCAGAATAAGGATGGCGAGGCACCCAAGCAGGCTCCAGCCGAGGCCCGATCTTCCGTCTCGCGCGGGCGCAACCAGATGCTCGTGCGCGCTATATCTCATGTGTTTTGGGGATCTGAATCTTCAGGGGACGATCCATCCAATGGGCCGACCGCAGGTCCTTGTTCTTCGGGAACACGCAAACCTGAGTCGCGGATTATCTCAGCCGCGTTGGCCAAGTGACCAGAGACTGTTTTCAGCAAGCTAAACGCCACCTGCATATCGTTTTGCACAACCGACAGATACTCCGACCCCCCGATGCGCAGGAACGTGCTGTCCTGAGTTGCAACCAGATCAAGTTGGCGTGGTTCATCCATAATGACGGCCAGATCGCCGACCACGCGGCCCGGATCCACTGTTGAAATCGAAAACCGATTACCCACGTCGTCCTTCCAACTCATTTGGGCCTGTCCCTTGATACAGAGATAGACCGCGTCCGGCAGGTCGCCTTGCGCGAACATGACTTGCCCCTCGTCTACGCTGTACCATTGCGCAGAGAACGCCAGAAGCCGTTGGTTGCGCGGCTCCAACCCGGAGAACAATTCCGTGCGAGCAATCAGACGTAGTTTGCGTTCCAGATCATCCGCACCGTCTGCGGTTAGATCGAGGTGATCCGCGCGGTCCACATCGTCGATCCGCCCGTCGCGAATTTCCACGTAAAGATCATAGGCATCCGGGTTGGCAAAATCGTCCTCCATAAAGATCAGCGTGGTTTCCGGCATCAAATCACGCAGCGCTTGCCGGGTGCGGGATCGGGTTTCGGTGTCGTGAGAGGCCAGCGCCTTATCAAGGATCAGGACATCGGGCCGTTTGATGGCCGCACGGCTAAAGGCAGCGCGTTCCTGAAACACGGTCGGCAGATCAGTGCCGCCAACGCCAGCTGTCACATCCCAGATCGTTTCGGCCACGTATTGGCGCATGCCTTTGCGATCCAGTACTTCGGCCACAACGTCTTCGACCAGATCGCCCCGCGCACCTGCATGACGCGAGACGCGCCCATAAAGCAGGTTTTCCATCATAGTTAGACGGGGCAGATAGGTGTCCGGTGCGATGGGTACGAACAATTCTTGCATAGCGGTTCGCAGCGCAGGACCATTGCGTCGGCGGATGTCGAGAATTTCCTGCTTGAATCCGTCTGGGAATGCGGGGCCGATCTGTTCTGCGGTGAACAGGAACGGCACTGTCAGCAAAAGCGCGAACTCGTCCTCGCTCAACGCGCCGTCGCCGTCTTTCTTGCGGCGCATGGCGATGTCGGTCAGCTGTTCGTACAGCGCGGGTTCAATACCAAGCGCCTGAAACAGCGGGTGTTCTGTGCCGTCCTTGCCAAAGGTCTGGTGCAGGTTATTGACCACGGTTTGGGAAATCGCGATGGCCTGCTCGCCAAGCCCCTGTTCCATGATCAGACCCAGCAAGCTGCGTTCGGAAGCAAGTTCCTCCATCGGAATTGGCACGCGTGGGGCTGCAAACAACAGGTTACCGCCCAATGGGACCGTGGGGTTAAACGCATCCGGGTCAAAGCGGTGGACCACATCGTCCAAGCCTTTGTCCTGCAGGGCTTGCTTGATGTCCTCCCGCAACTCCACCACCGAACTGACCAAGCGGGGATGCAACTTGGGATCGATCATGGACACCAGCATGCGGCGGAACATGAACTCATCGATGCCCATGGCTTTGACCAGCTTGAACCACCAGCCGCGGATGTCTCCGTCATCGGTGAATTCAGCGATGCCGGGATCAGTCCAGTCAACGGACAGGGTGTCGGTGCTGTTGCCTGATTTGCGCGCTTCGGTGAAGCTTTTGTCCGGTTTTCGTTTTCCGGACCAGTCAACCGTGTTGGGGCTGTTGCGCAGTGGCATCATCAGGTTTGACCCGAGCGTGCCATCAAAGAACGCGGGTCGGGACCCAGCATAGCCGATGCGCGCCGCGATCACCGATTGGTGCAGATCATTCAAGGCGCGGTCAGCAATGCGCACGGACCCGCGTGACGGCAAAACTTCGCGCGTCAGCAGATCAGCCAGCGCAGCCCGTTCGGCTTGACCGGAGACCTTGATCGCCACGCGGCTGCCTGCCGGAATGGTTAACGAGATATCTTCCAACACAGGCGAGCCGGAGGCGCTCCGCACCGTTGCATTGGACAAAACGATATCGCCGCGCAAGTGTGGGATCTCTTTGGGTTCGCCTTCGAACAAAGCCTCATCAATGCTGTCGTTCGGCGCAAACCGTTCGGTCACAATATCCCAGCGCAGCGACATGTCCTGCACTTGGTTGTAATAGGTCAGCAGTTCCTTCCACGGCGCGGACAGGTCCTTGTACGCCGCCAGTGCTGCAACCAGCGCGCCCACCGTGATTTCACCCTTGATGGCCAGATATCCACCCACGGCATAGAAAAAGAACGGCGTCAGTTGCGTGATGAAGTTGTTGAGGAACTTCATGAAGAACTTTTTCTGGTAGATCCGGAACCGGATCTCGAACAGTTTGCCAAGGCGTTCGGTGAACTGCGCGCGGCGATAGCGCCAGCCGCCATTCAGCCGCAGGTCTTGCGCGCCTGCTGCGGTTTCCCCGATTTCGGACGCAAGCTGGCGGACTTGGATAATCCGCTTTTTGTTCAACTGGTTGATCTGGCGTTGCAGCATCGGGATGATCCATGCCTGCA
>CAZDXI010000402.1:157-3024 GCA_964509095.1 uncultured Rhodobacterales bacterium | reverse complement strand
TGTTGGGGCTGTGCGTGGCGGGCTTGGTATTGTGAATGTGTTTTCGTCCATGCTGTTTGGCGGTATTTCCGGGTCTGCGATTGCGGATATTTCGGCCCTTGGATCGATCCTTGTGCCGGTGATGAAGGAAAAAGGGTACGACGCGGATTATGCGGTGAACGTGACAGTGACGTCTTCCATCGCAGGTATCATCATCCCTCCGAGCCACAACATGATCATCTTTGCGATTGCCGCTGGTGGCGGGATTTCAATCTCCAAATTGTTCCTAGCTGGCGTTGTCCCCGGAGTGTTGATGTGCCTGTGCCTCGCGGTTGCCGCCTACCTGGTTGCCGTCAAACGCGGATACAGTGCAGAGCGGTTCCCGGGCTGGAGCGCTTTGGTGTTTAGTTTCGTGAGCGCAATTCCGGGATTGTTAACGGCAGTGATCATCGTCGGCGGTGTGCTGTCAGGCATTTTCACGGTGACAGAGTCCGGCGCGTTCGGCGCGATCTACGCCTTTGTTGTGACCCTGCTCGTGTATCGCAGCATCACTTGGGAAAGTTTCCGCACGGCTGTCGGCTCCGCTGTGCGCACCACAGCGATGGTCATGATCCTAATCGCCTGTGCGGGCGCGTTTGCCTATATGTTGACGTTCTACAGGGTGCCCGACCTGACCGTGCAATTGCTGACAGGTTTGACCGACAATCCGATCCTGATCCTGTTGATGATCAATGTGGTTTTGCTGTTGCTTGGCATGATCATGGATATGGCCGCGCTGATCCTGATCTGCACGCCGATCTTCCTGCCTGTGGCCAACAGCCTTGGGATCGATCCATTGCAATTTGGAATGATCCTTCTGGTCAATCTGGGTCTGGGTCTGTGCACACCGCCAGTCGGGTCCTGCCTGTTCGTAGGTTGTGCGGTCGGCAAACTTCCGATGGAGAAAGCCGTGCGCACGATCTGGCCGTTCTATCTGGCCATTCTTGTGGCGTTACTGCTGATCACCTTTGTACCCGCTATATCACTGACGCTGCCGAACCTGATCGGCAGTTGACGTGATCAGCCGGTGTCAGATGGTGCCAGTCGCAGACGAGATCAGATAGAAGATCACAGCCGACAGGATCGCCGCTGCGGGCACTGTGATGACCCACGCCGCGATAATCGTCAGGAAGTGAGACCGACGCACCAGTTTGCGGCGACGGCGTTCTTCGGGTGGATAACCGGGGCGATCCGGCATCTGTAGGCGCGCTTTGCGGATGCGCCGCTCTGCGTCCCATTCCCGGAAGAACCCGACCCCAAACACCCCGCCAACAGCAATGTGAGTCGAACTAACCGGCAAGCCCAACCAGCTTGCGACGATGACTGTGATTGCTGCAGACAGCGCCACGCAATAAGCCCGCATCGGGTTCAGTTTGGTGATCTGACTGCCGACCATCCGGATTAGTTTCGGGCCAAACAGGAACAAACCAAACGAAATCCCGAAAGCACCGATCACCATGACCCAAAACGGAATGCTGACCGCAGCCGTGAAATCGCCGGATTGAGAGGCGTTCACAATCGCCGCGAGAGGGCCGACCGCATTGGCGACATCATTTGCACCATGCGCAAAGCTCAGCAATGCAGCCGAAACGACCAATGGAATGCCGAACAGGATCTTCAAGGACTTGTTGCGGTTCTCAAGCCCTTCGGATTGCTTCTTGATAATGGGCACCATCGTGATCCAGACCAAAACCCCAATGGCCGCTCCGATCATCAGGGCTGTGGGCAGGTCGATCTTGATGATCTTCTTGAGACCTTTTAGCGCCAGATATGACGCAAACGCACCTGCCATGATCCCCACAAGGACGGGCACCCATGTGCGCGCAGCAGCGATTTTGTCATCACGGTAGATGATTCTGGACTTGATCAGCCAAAGGAACAGGGCCGCGATGGCCCCACCTAGTACTGGTGAAATGACCCAGCTGGCCGCGATTTTGCTCATCGTTGACCAGCTTACGGCTGCGAACCCAGCCGCCGCGATACCTGCGCCCATCACACCGCCAACGACCGAATGGGTCGTAGACACCGGAGCACCAACCCAAGTCGCCAGATTCACCCACCACGCCGCAGCCAAAAGGGCGGCCATCATTGCCCAGATGAACACATCCGCCGTTCCCATACTTTCCGGAGCGATAATCCCCTTGGCGATTGTGGACACGACGTCTCCACCCGCGATCAGCGCGCCCGCGCTTTCAAAGACAACCGCAATCGCAATCGCCCCGCCCATGCTCAACGCATTCGCACCGACAGCAGGACCCATATTGTTGGCAACGTCATTTGCCCCGATGTTCAGCGCCATATAGGCACCAAAACAAGCGGCAATGACCACAATCACCGAGTTGTTGGTCTGTCCAAAGAACAGCGCTGCTGTAATCCCTGCCAATGCAATGAAAACAAGAGAGATTCCCGGCCCAACCAACGGACGCCCCGCATAACTCGTGGCCTTCTCAAGGTTGGAAAAACGACCAAGATCACGATCCAACGTTTCAAGGTGGCGCGGATCGCCTTTCTGCTCAGTCATATTACGTCTCCCCCCGAATGACGCGGACTTTAAACGTTGTATTGCTCGTTAAATCAACGCCTCGTTTCAGATCGTGGGATTTCTTGTGACTTTTTTCTGGATCAGGGCGCATCAGCGTTTCGTATTAACGACGCCACGTACACTCCGCTCGGGAAAAAGCAGTGGGTTGGCTGTGCTGGTCTTCACGTCATAGCCTATCCAAAGATTTTCAGTTGCGTGTGGTTCAAACCACTTCCTTTGAAGCTAAAATCCGAACTGAAGCAAGAAGTGGAAGGTGGCGGACAGACAGGGATTCGAACCCTGGAGACGGTCTCCCGCCTACACACTT
>CAZDXI010000402.1:0-147 GCA_964509095.1 uncultured Rhodobacterales bacterium | reverse complement strand
TAAACGTTGTATTGCTCGGTAAATCAACGCCTCGTTTCAGATCGTGGGATTTCTCGTGACTTTTTTCTGGATCAAGGCGCATCAGCGTTTCGTATTAACGACGCCACGTACACTCCGCTCGGGATAAAGCAGTGGGTTGGCTGTGCT
>CAZDXI010000401.1:0-3045 GCA_964509095.1 uncultured Rhodobacterales bacterium | reverse complement strand
AGGTCTTTGCCATACTTGAAGTCAGCGGTGCCGGGCACGCGCTGGTAGACACCCCAAAGGTTCGGGCCAGTCTTGCCGCCCTTTTGGATAACGTCATCAGCGTCGGACACGATCATGTGGCACGATTTGCACTTCTTGAAGACTTTTTCACCCGCCTCGGCATCGCCAGTGGCGTGACCGTCGGCAAATACCGGTGCTGCAAGCGTAACTGCTGCAAGTGTCGCAAGGATGCGGTTCATGGAACTCTCCCTTTCTTCCTTTGCGCTACAACGTAGTAACTCTGAGCGATAGTCAACAGTCACAATGCTGCGATTGTTCCCATTGACAGGATTATGCCACCGCGTGGCTGACGGCGCACTGCTTCCATAGGTCCTTCAACGCAAGCACCAGATGTTCGATGTCATCGACACTATGCAACGGCGATGGGGTGAACCGCAGGCGTTCAGTCCCTTTAGGAACCGTGGGATAATTGATCGGCTGAACATAGATCCCGTATTGCTGCATCAGGTAGTCTGACAGCATCCGACATTTCACCGGATCCTTGATCATCACTGGGATGATGTGGCTTGGGTTGTCGATATGCGGGATGCCTTCCTGATCCAGCCGCTTGCGCAGATAGGCGACGCGTTCTTTCTGCAGGCGGCGTTCCTCTGTGCTTTCTTTAAGGTGCTTGATCGAGGTTTGCGCAGCCGTGGCAACCGCCGGCGGCAGGGCCGTCGTAAAGATGAAGCCAGAAGCAAAGCTGCGAATGAAGTCACACAGCGCCTCGGACCCGGTGATGTATCCACCGACAACGCCGAACGCCTTGCCCAGAGTACCTTCGATCAGCGTGATCCGGTCCATCAGGCCCAGTTCTTCGGCAACACCACCACCGCGCGGACCATACATGCCCACTGCGTGCACTTCGTCGATATAGCTAAGCGCGCCGTGCTTTTCGCACACATCGAGGATCGCTTCGATCGGGGCGATGTCTCCATCCATGGAGTACACAGACTCAAACGCCACGATCTTGGTTGCGTTCGCGGGCAGGGCTGCCAGCTTTCGGTTTAGATCCTCGGGGTCATTATGCTTCCAGATCACTTTGGGGCATTTCGCGTGGCGGATACCTTCGATCATGGAGGCATGGTTCAGTTCATCACTGAGGATCACTGCATTGGGCAACCGCGCGCCCAACGTGGACAAAGCTGCCCAGTTAGAGACATATCCAGAGGTAAACAGCAGCGCGGCTTCCTTGTTGTGCAGGTCGGCCAGCTCCGCCTCCAACTGCTTGTGTGCGTGGTTGGTGCCGGAAATGTTCCGTGTGCCGCCCGCGCCCGCGCCATAGGCCTCAATCGCCTTGGTCATCGCAGTCGTCACTTTGGGGTGCTGACCCATGCCAAGGTAGTCGTTGGAACACCACACCGTCACATGGTCCGGCGCGTCTTCGTCGTGGCATTTGGCGCGCGGGAAAGACCCGGCCATGCGTTCCAGCTCCGCAAAAATTCGGTAATTGCCCTCTTCTTTCAGGGCGTTCAGTTGCGTGTGGAACAGGCTGTCAAAGTCCATGGTGTCCCCCTCTCTCTGTATCGTTGGTCGTGGTAGGTTTGGGCGTCAGCGGCTGCGCGGGCAGCATCCAACGCCAGAGGCGTTCATCGGGAATGGGCAAAACCATCATCCAATGTTCAAAAAGCGCCAGCGCCGTAAGCGCTGTCAGCAAGGCAAAGCCTTCGATCTGGGCTTCGGTTTGGGCGGCATAGAGTCGTTCTAGCCAGCAAGCGGCCGCGAATGTCAGGCCAGTCACGGAAATCGGGAACAACCAGTTCATCGACTTCGTGCGGAAGTGTGACGGCAGATGCGACAGCGCATCAGGGAGGAAATCGATCTGTATTTTGCGCACACCAAGGTACAGGTTCAGCTTGGCCGAAATCCGCGCGAAATAAAGGATCGCATAGGTCCACATACCGAATTGGTTGTCAGCACCCCAAGCCAATCCGATCGCACCAAGAAGTCCCGCCAACAGAGCCATTTCATGGTAGGCAACGGTGCCCCAAGCCCGCAAAAAGCGTTCGGATTCAGACACATGATCGGGCAACGGTTTCAGATTGTGCCCGGTAATGATGCCAGTCAGGAACGCCAATTCAATCCAACCCCAGAGAGCAAGTGCAGAGAGAAAGGCAATATAGACACCCAGCAGGGAGTTATCCGGCGCAGAGTGATAGAGTCCCAAAACACCAATAAGCAGAAGTGGAACCGCAAGCAGGCATGTGCGCAGACGTGCGGACGGTCCTTTGCGATCCGCATATTTCACGGCCATCAGGATTGTACCGGTGGAGAACCACCAGACGAACAACGCAATTATGGCCGCGATCCAGGCGCTCATCCCCAAACTCCTGCCTTAGAGCCGAGGCACACCGCCGCCAGCACGCGGCGCAAGCCCCGGACCACGTCCAAGGCAACCCATGCTTTATGAAACCGGGTAAGGCTCAATACGCTGGCTCCATCCGTACGTTTTCCGGCACGGTGTGCTTCTTGGCCGGGATCAGGAACAGGGACACAAATGCGCGCGCCGCCCGGGCAGACGCCCCGATCTGGCGCAGCTTGCCACCCAGACCGCCGGCCTCTTTCGCAGCAGCGATGTCCACATTCGCGCGGTGCATCGCTTCCAGCTCGCGCTGCCAGCGGGGGTGCTCAATATCCAGCGTGATCGGGAAGATCTGTTCCGACAAGGCAGAGGTCTTGGTGAACACCTCATGTGCGTACCAATCCGGGTCAACGCCAAGGGCTTTGTGAAAGGCCGGGCGCTGGTGATCGCGCACATACATGGTGGAGAACACGGCGGTCAGGAAGAACTTGATCCACCAGACATTCACCCCAGACGTTAATTTAGGGTCTGTTTTCATCAGCAGGGCAAACGCCTCACCATGGGAAAACTCGTCATTGCACCACTCGCGGAACCACTTGAAGATCGGGTGGAACCGCAATTCCGGGTTCGCCTCCAAGTGACGGTAAATTGTGATGTAGCGCGCATACCCGATCTTTTCGGACAGGTAGGTCGCGTAGTAGATG
>CAZDXI010000400.1:0-3047 GCA_964509095.1 uncultured Rhodobacterales bacterium | reverse complement strand
GCTCCATCCTGCGCCAAGTGGCCGCGCAAGCGATAGAGGCCATGCAAAGCGGCACCTTGCTGATCGACTGCTCTACCGTAGACGTGGAAAGCGCGAAGAACGTCGCAGAAGCCGCTGAAAACGCAGGACTAATGTTTGTTGACGCCCCTGTCTCTGGCGGGATCGGCGGGGCGGCAGGTGGGACGCTCACTTTTATGGCAGGTGGCGCGCCAGATGCTTTCGCCAAAGCCAACCCGCTGTTTGACATCATGGGCCAAAAGGCGGTGCATTGCGGCGATGCGGGGGCTGGTCAAGCCGCCAAGATCTGCAACAACATGATCCTTGGCGTGACCATGATCGCCACCTGCGAGGCCTTCGCCCTGGCGGACAAACTGGGCCTCGACCGTCAGAAGATGTTTGACGTGGTCAGCACCTCGTCGGGCTATAGCTGGACGATGAATGCCTACTGCCCTGCCCCCGGGATCGGCCCGCAAAGCCCTGCGGACAACGACTACACTCCCGGCTTTGCATCTGAGTTGATGGTCAAGGACCTCGGGCTGTCACAACAAGCCGCTGAAGCGGCGGATGCGGACACGCCAATGGGGGCGCAGGCATTGGAATTGTATCGTCAATTCGTCGATGCAGAAGACGGACGCGGCAAGGATTTTTCGGCCATGTTGCCCCGGTTCGAAAAGCGTGGGCGCGGCTGACAACCCTTCGTTGAATTGTGTCGAAAACCGCGCTCTTTCGACGAAGAGCGCCATGATTGTTTCCGCAACAACACCTAAGCATCTGTAAACAGACGCACTTTTCTGAGGCCGCGTTGCACATTACTTGACCTGACGCCAAACCACGTCACAAAGAAATGGAAGCCGCACCACAGTGCTGCCCCATCTGTCCGGCATACTCTGTCCACAATAGCGCATGTCAATTGCGTCTTGAGGAACGGAGCAGATGCCTACAGCGGACGAGTTGCCCATCGACACGTCAGCCAGCGCGTTGGATATGGCCAACGCGATCTTTGGTGCTGGGGTCACGGTAAACGACGCTGAGTTCTTCGGCGATCCCGTGGCTGCGGGCATCTATTCCAACGGCGATGCGATCTCGCCCGGAGTGGTTCCGGGGGACACAGGCGTGATCCTGTCCACGGGTCAGGCGCAGGACTTCACCAACTCGGATGGCTCGACCAACACCAACACGTCCGCCTCCACAGGAAGCAACACAAGCGGTGTGAATGGCGACGCGCAGTTTGATGCCCTGGCTGGCAGCAGCACCTTTGATGCCGCCATTCTTGAGGTCGACTTCACCCCCGACGGCAACATTCTGACGCTGGATTTCGTGATCGGTTCAGAGGAATACCCGGAATTTGTCACCTCGCAATTCCTCGACACGGTGGGCATCTGGATCAACGGGGTGGAGGCGCAGGTTACGATTGGCTCGGGTCAAGCCTCGATCGGGAACATCAACGCCTCGACCACGCCCAGCATTTACAACGACAACCAGTTGGATCAGTTCAACACGGAGATGGACGGATTCACCGTTACACTCAGTATCTCGGCCCCGGTGAACCCCGGTGTGGTCAATACGCTGCGCATCGGCGTCGCGGATGTTGCGGATTCCGGGTATGACACAAACCTGTTGATCGCGGGCGGGTCTGTTCAGACGGCGATTGTCGCGGTCGATGACAGCGAGACCTTTGGGTTCAACGACACCAAAACGCTCGACGTGCTGACCAACGATGCCTCCGGGAATGGGGTGATGACCATCACCCATATCAACGAAATCGCTGTGAGCGTGGGCGATACGGTCACCTTGTCCACCGGGCAGCAGGTCACGCTGAATGCCGATGGCACGCTGGAGGTTGTGGGCGATGGCGATGCTGAGACGACTTATTTCAACTACACAATCGATAACGGCGCGGGTCTGACAGATACCGGGCTTGTTGAGCTTATTCAGGTGCCCTGTTTTGTGGCTGGGACACGCATTGATACCGTCACAGGTCCCGTCAACGTCGAACGACTGGAAGCCGGAGATTTGGTGCTGACCCGGGATCAGGGGCCGATGCCGATCCTTTGGGTTGGCTCCCGCAAGGTTGGGTGCGATCAGGGCGACCGGCCCGTGCGGATCAAGTCCGGGAGCTATGGTGCGCTGCGCGATGTGCTGGTGTCCCCAAACCACCGAATATTGCTGCGCGATGTGTGGGCGGAGCTTCTGTATGGCGTGCCCGAAGTGCTGGTGCGGGCCAAAGACCTTGTGAACCACAAAACCGTGCTGCGCGATGATCGCCCCGGCCCTTGGAGCTACTTCCATATCCTGTTGGACAGCCATCAGATGTTGCGCAGTGACGGGTTGTTTTCGGAAAGCTACCAGCCCGGCTTGCAAGGCTTCGATGCCTTTGACGAATTGGTGCGCGATGAGCTTGCGGCGTTGTTTCCGAACATTGTCACCGCGCCAGAGCGCTATGGCGCATCCGCGCGCCTGTCACTGAAATCGCGGGAAGCCGCACCCCTGTTGGCGGCAATGGCGACGCGCAGAGGCTAGCCCTGCGCTAAAGTTACACATTCAGTCTCCTATATGTGAATTGACGTTCTGAACTGTCCGGTTCAGAATACCCGCATCACATGTGGAGGGCACATCATGTTTGCAAAGAATGTTGGCAATTTTGACCGGGGCGCGCGGATCGTGCTGGGTCTGGCCCTGATCGCGGGGTATTTCGCGAATGCCGATGGCAGCTATAGCTGGCTGTATCTGGTGGGCGGCGCCATTGCGCTGCTGACGGGTGCGATGGGCAGCTGCGGGCTGTATTCCCTGATCGGGATGAACACCTGCCGCAAAAGCTGACCCGCGCGGCAAAGTTTGCAAAAACTTTGCAAAGTCAGAGAAGTCATTGACGGGTCGCAGTTATTCCGCTGCGACCCGTTTTGAATCCAGCATGGGCTTCAAATAACGCCCGGTATGGCTGTCCGCGACTTCGGCCACTTGTTCAGGCGTGCCAGTGGCGACGATTTCCCCACCGCCATCCCCGCCTTCGGGGCCGATATCGATGATGTGGTCGGCGGTTTTGATCA
>CAZDXI010000399.1:0-3060 GCA_964509095.1 uncultured Rhodobacterales bacterium | reverse complement strand
AACGTCCAAGGATATGCACGCGGCCCTGATCGTCGATCTTGGCAATGTCACCCGTCGAGAACCAGGCATCATCGCTGAGCACCTCTGCCGAGAGGTCTGGCGCGCGGAAATAACCCTGCATCACATGCGCACCCCGCGTGCGAAGCTCACCCTCCGCCGCGCCTTTTGCGACCTCGATCTCGACCTCCGGAAGGGCCGGGCCGCATGAGATATCATCATTCGCGACCGTATGTTGTGTGGCTGCAATTCCGGCAGTTGTCTCGGTCATGCCATACCCGTTCTGCAACGGCACACCATAGAACGCTTCCGCGCGTCGCTTCCAGTCAGGGTCCAACGGAGCACCGCCCGAGGAAACATATCGAAGCACCTCGCTGCCGAGTTCCGTGAACCCTTGCTCCTTCACATGCTGCATCAGAAGCGCGTGCATTTGCGGCACTGCCGACAGCAAGGTTACTCCGTTGCGCAATGCGTCATACAGCTTGCTCGCTGAAAACCGCGCGTCAAATTGAATATGCGCACCCGTATGGGTGCCGGCTGTTACGACAGAGGCAAGACCAAACACGTGGCTGATTGGCAATACGCCATAGATCAAATCGTCAGGCATCATCCAGCGCAAGTTGGCCGATGTTTTTCCACCAAACCGCAAGTTGTCATGGGTCAGCATGACACCCTTGGGATCGCCTGTCGTCCCTGTGGTGTATAGGATCACAGCGACATCGGGGATGTCTTCTAACGTACCTTTCAGCGCCAAGCCATGTACCGAACCATACTCTCCTGTATAGTTCTTAGCACCTAACCTTTGCGCATGTTGTTCCGCGTCCGGGGACACCTCTGAGAGCATCACAACAGCGGCCGGTTCGGCATGTGTCAATACGCGCGCCAATTCGCCTTCGGTTTGCCGCGCGTTAAATGGGACGACTGACGCGCCAATCATAGACGCTCCGAACAAGAAGGCCGCCGCTGCACAGCAATTCTCCGCCAGCAAGATCACGCGATCCGTGGGGCGTACACCAAGGTCGCGCAACAGGTCGGCGGCGTCCTCCGCGGCTGTTGCAGCTTGTGCCCAATTCCAATGGTTCCCGAGACTGTCGGAATATCCCATTGCATCCGGACGCGTATGCGCCTGATCCAAAAGAAGGTCGTGCCAGCGCGCCCCCATCAGAACTTTGGCGCCCGTTTTTCAAGAAACGCGGCGATCCCTTCGGCGGCTTCTGGCGCACCAGCAGCGTAGGCCATTGCGTCACGTTCCGCGTCCAGTTGTTCCGCTTCAGCTTGATCATAGGCATCTGAAACCAGACGCCTAATCACGCCGTGCGCCTGTCGTGGTCCTGCAGCAAGTCGGTTGGCCAGAGCAGTCGCCGCCACCATTGCTTGCCCAGGTTCACAAAGCTGATTCACCGCGCCCAACTCAGCAAAGCGACCAGCCTCGATCGGTTGCGCCAGCAAACACATCTCCATCGCTAACTGACGTGGGATCGCACGCGCCATATGCGCCGTCAGCCCTCCGTCCGGGACCAATCCCGCTTTCACATATGCCGCAGTGAACTTCGCGCCCTCGGCTGCAACAACAAGATCGCAAGCCATCATCAAGGAAAGCCCCGCGCCCGCAGCGCCCCCTTCGACAGCCGCGATGACGGGCACCGGACAGGTGCGTATGGCGCGCAACAGATCATGTAGATCATCAATCCGCTCGCGGCGTTCGTCTTCTGGCATATCCCGGCGGGAAATCAGCACATTTAGATCCCCACCCGCGCAGAAAAAAGGGCCCTCCGCCGTTAGGATCACAGCGCGCACGCGCGGGTCTTTGGCCTGCTCCATCGCTGACATGATCGCGTCATACAGCTCGGGCGACAACGCGCCACGCTTGTCCGTGTTGCCGTTCCAGACGATCAGTCGGTCGCCTGCATCTTCCAGTCTTGCGCTCATGATGTTGCCCTCTTGAACACGCCTGATGCCTTGGAACATAGACGCCCTTCGGCGTCGTGAATCTCCGCATCTGCATAAATGATCTTGTAACCGCCACCCGCGACGTGCCCGGATGCCGTTACGCGCCCAACCTGCGCCGCTCCAACAAACGAAGTGGTCAAAGTCACCGTCACCACAGGCACCAGCGCGTCACCTTGCCCCAGATACCGAGAGGCCGCAAATCCCGCCGCAGCATCCAGCATCATGGCGTGGATGCCCCCGTGCAAAGTTCCATTCCGGTTCAGGTGTTTGTCCTGCATATCCAGCGTGACACGAGACGCCCCGTCAGGGGAGGTGAGGTCCACCTCGTACCCGATCAGGTCCTGCGCGCCACTTTTGGGCGCTTCATGCGGCGGATAGTTCAATGAACCGTTCCAGATGCCAGTCCATATCGCCAAAGCGATGATCGGCCATTGTGATGCGCTTGGCGATATGGGCGAGTTCGTATTCCTGGGTCATCGCGATGCCGCCATGCAATTGGATCGATTCCTCTGCGATCAAACGACCGACGCGCCCAAACAGACTCTTGGCTGCACTGATGTGGCGTTCCCGTTCGCCGCGCTCTGCGTCCAGATGACCAGCTGCGTTGATTAGCGCCGATCTCGCCTGCTCCAGTTCTGTCAGCATATCCGCGACGCGGTGTTGCAGCGCCTGAAACGTCGCCAAAGGTCGGCCGAACTGCTGGCGCGTCACCATATAATCCTGTGTCAGGTCAGTCGCGGTGATCATCGCGCCAAGGCTTTCGGCCATCTGCGCAACGGTCGCGCGCGCCATCGCCTGTTCGATCAGCGGGAAGGCCATGCCCGGCATCCCGATGCGTGCACTTTCGGGCACTTGCACACCATCAAGGATGACCTCCGCCGCGCGCCCGCCAGAGATAAGAGGGTAGCCCTGCACCGTCAGGCCATCGCTGTCAGCTGGGACCAGAAACAGCGTGATCCCATTCTGATCTCGCGCACTCCCACCTTCTCGGGCTGAGACGATGAACCAATCTGCGGCCTCAGCGTTCACCACAACGCCCTTGCGCCCGGTCAGCAGCACCGCGCCATCTTCTGTCACCGCCTGTGTCTCCACGTGGCTTGTGTCATAGCGGCT
>CAZDXI010000398.1:0-3083 GCA_964509095.1 uncultured Rhodobacterales bacterium | reverse complement strand
CCACCTCTGCGCTCGCATCCCATGTGAACTTCAGACCCGCGACTTGTGGAAAGCGGCCCTTGACCTCTTCCACTTGGCTCACGCCATTTTCCAGCGCGGCCACAATCGCCTCGCCCGACACTTCAAACGTGGACAGAGTATTCTGGAACGGTAGCACCGTCAGAACCTCGCCCATTGTGACCTCGCCCCCATCAATCGAGGCGCGCAAACCGCCCCCGTTCTGGATCGCGATGCTCACGCCCTGATCCTTCACGCGGTCCAGCATGGCATCCGCCACAAGGTTCCCCATGGGGCATTCCTGCGTCCGGCAGACCTCGCGCGCGCCTTCAATCGGCTCGGCACTTTGACCAATGACCTTGGCCTTCAGCTCATCAATCGGCCCCGCCAGTTCCTTTACGCGGGCCGCGATGTCGGCATCCGGTGTCACGCTTGCATCGAGCAGGATCGTATCCCCACCCGCGTCCAGAACTTTGCCGTCATCCGAAAATGTCAGCTTCAGATGCCCCACATATTTGGAATAGGCATAAGCCTGCACCACTGGCACCAGCGTGCCATCCGCCTGACTGGCGTAAGTTGGGTATGCGCCTTTGCGCTTTGGGTTCGAGGCGCTGAGGAACGTGTGCGAGTGCCCGCCCACGACTGCGTCAATTCCCGGCACATTCGCCGCAATATCCAGATCTTTGGGCAGCCCCACATGGGTCAGCGCAATGATCTTGCTAACCCCTTCCGCTTCCAGCGCGGCGACGTCTTCTTTCAATGCGGCGATCTCATCGTTGAAGCCCACATTCGGGCCCGGTGAGGACGTGTCCACTGTGTCTGTCGCCAAGGCCGAGATGATCCCGATCTTTTCGCCACCAACCTCAAGCACCACGTGATTGTCGACCTTGCCATTCAGCAGGTTCGACCCGCTCAGATCCAGGTTCCCTGAAATCACCGGAAACTCGACCGCATCCACAAATTCCGCCAGCTTTTCCGGTCCATCATCGAATTCATGGTTGCCCACCGCCATGGCGTCAAAGCCGATGCGGTTCATCATCTCAGCTTCAACCGAACCTTTATAGGTCGTGTACATCAGCGAGCCCTGAAACTGATCGCCTGCGTCCAACACGATCACGTTCTGCCCGTCGGCGGTCAACTGATCGCGCAACTCATTGATCTTGGTTGCGACCCGCGCCACACCGCCAAAGCATTTGCCCTCTGCATCATCTTCGGCCCCGCAGGTGCTGTCATACTTGTTGATCGGCTCAATCCGGCTGTGCAGATCGTTGATATGCACGATATGCAACGTGTAATCCGCATTCGCGATGCCCGCCGTCAGAGCGAAGGCAGCAGTGGTGGTGAGGAATCGAGTCATGGCAGTCTCCCATTTGTTTGCCGATATCCTGACCGCTGGCGTCGGATTGTCAAAGCGGATTTCCGGTGTCCTTGGGGAAAGGGGAGGCTCGGTGCACAGCTCTTGACCACCGCTGCACAGAAGTCCATCACCACCCCCATGATCTACAAAATCTTCAGAGCCGCCGAATGGGCGCAGCTACAAGCCGATGGCACGACGACCGGGGCACCGATCGATGTGACGGACGGATACATCCACTTTTCCACTGCGGATCAGGCGCAAGAGACCGCGGCCAAGCATTTCGCAGGCGAAGACGATCTGTTCCTGATCTTCGTCGATGACACGACACTGGGTGATGATCTGAAATGGGAAGTCTCGCGCGGGGATGCGTTGTTCCCGCATCTGTACCGGAAGATGCGCATGGGTGATGTGGTCTCTGCCCATCCCCTGCCGCTGGTCGATGGCGCGCATGTGTTCCCCGAGGGCATGACATGAGCGACACATACATCGATCCGACCCGCGAACAGTTCGAAGCGTTCAAAGCGCTCGACCGGGATCACCCGATTGAGATGCTGAACCTTGTCCGCTTCCGAGATGCGGCAGTTTACCCGGAGGGACACGCGCTGCATGGCGACGATCTGAGCGGCGCAGACGCCTATGCCAATTACGGGCGGGAGACGGCTCCTATTTTGGAACGTGTCGGAGGCTCCATCCTGTGGCGCGGCGGGTTCGAAACGGTGCTGATCGGCCCCGGGGATGAGAAATGGGATGCCTGCTTCATCGCGCGCTATCCCAATGCTGGCGCGTTTCTTGAGATGGTCACAAGCCCGGACTACCAAAAGGCTGTTGTGCATCGGCAAGCGGCGGTAGAGACCTCTCGACTGATCCGCACGAAACCATCCGATGGCGGACACAGCTTCGGATGAAGGTGCTTGAACAGATTGGCCTGTCCGCACTGCGCCAGTTCGATCCGGAGCGCGCGCATGGGCTTGCGATCCGTGCGCTGACATCCGGTCTGACGCCCGCGGCGGGGCCGTTCACCTCGGACCGGTTAAGCACGCAAATCGCAGGACTGGACCTGCCCAACCCTGTGGGGCTGGCGGCAGGATTTGACAAAAACGCCGAGGCCCTCACCCCGCTCTGTCGTGCGGGTTTCGGTTTTATCGAGGTCGGCGCAGCCACCCCGCTGCCGCAACCGGGCAATCCCAAGCCCCGCCTGTTTCGCCTCAGCGAAGACAAGGCAGTGATCAACCGCTTTGGCTTTAACAATGACGGGATGGAGCAAATTGGCGAACGGCTCGCACAGCGCCCCCGCGATGGTGTGATCGGGCTGAACCTCGGGGCCAACAAAACCAGTGACAACCGCGCCGGTGACTTCGCCAAGGTATTGGAACACACCCGTACGCATCTGGATTTTGCGACCGTCAATGTGTCCTCCCCCAACACCGAAAAGCTGCGCGACCTTCAAGGCGCTGACGCCTTGCACGCGCTTCTTACTGGAGTGATGGACGTGCGCGGCGACTGCCCTGTGTTCCTCAAGATCGCGCCGGATCTGACAGACACCGAGATCGGCGAAATCGCAGACATTGCCGGGCAAACCGGCGTGGCGGCCATTATCGCCACCAACACAACGCTGGACCGACATGGCCTGCACAGCAAAGACCGCGATCAAACCGGAGGCCTTTCCGGCGCGCCCTTGTTCGAGAAATCCACCCGCGTTTTGGCGCGCCTTTCCACGCTTACCGATATC
>CAZDXI010000397.1:0-3085 GCA_964509095.1 uncultured Rhodobacterales bacterium | reverse complement strand
AGCCCGAAACCGGAGGCGGGGCCAGTATCAGAGTGCGGCTTTGAGATGCGCATCTGTGAGGCTTTGGACCTCACCTGCGATGGCGTCTATTGCGCGATTTCCGTCGATAACGCGGAAGCGGTGGGCGAACTCCTTGGCAAGGCTGAGGAAGCCTTGGCGCATCTGGGCTTGCAGGTCCTCGCCAAATTCCTCGAACCGGTCTTCGCCCGGCTGGCGGGCCAAGGCGCGCGACAGGCCTGTGCCGGGGGCCATGTCGATCAGCAGGGTCAGATCCGGTTCATGGCCGATCATCAGGGCATGCAGTTGGTCGACCTCAGAACGCAGATTGCCGCGCGATAAGCCCTGATACATGCGCGTGCTGTCGGCAAAGCGGTCGCAGATCACGACCTTTCCGGCGGTGAGCGCGGGCAGGATTGTGCGTTCCAGATGGTCGCGCCGCGCTGCTGTGAACAACAGCAATTCGGTTTCAGCCGACCAGCGACTGGGGTCGCCTTCCAGAACGAGACTGCGGATTTCCTCTGCCCCCGGACTGCCACCGGGTTCGCGGGTCAAAACGACATCGTGGCCTTGTGTGCGCAAGCGTTCCGCCAACAGACGGGCTTGCGTGGATTTGCCAGAACCATCAATGCCTTCGAAACTGATGAAACAGCCGGGTCGGCCCGAATTCGCGTCGTTCAAGAGGCATCCTCTGACGCAGCTTCAGGCTGGCTGAACTGTTTGACCAGCACCATAGCCGCCGTCGTGATCCGTGTCATGAAGCCGCCCGCAGGAACATCGGCTTCCGCAACGAGCGGCACGCGGACCTCTTCAAGACCGGCGGGTGTAAAGACCAATTCGCCCAGCTGTTGACCCTTGGCGACAGGCGCTTGGATCGGAGATTGGTAGACGACTTCAGCTTCAACTCCGTCCTCGTTCAGGATGGGCATCAAGACGGTTTTATCTTCTGCCGGGACCAGCCCGACCTTTTGGGCCTGTCCCATCCAGACAGGCGCTTCCGCCACGCGTGTGCCTGCAGTGATCATCTGGCGTTCCGCGAATTGTCGGAAGCCCCAGTTCACAATGGATTCCGCTTCTTCGGCGCGGGCTTGTTGCGATTGAAGGCCGGAGATTACAAAAACCACCCGGCGATTGCCCTGTTTGGCCGAACCAACAAGCCCGTAACCCGCTTGTTGAGTATGGCCTGTCTTCAACCCATCTGCGCCAATATCCATGCGCAAGAGCGGGTTCCGGTTCCAGCGGTTCTGGCTTTCTTTGGTGTCAAACAGGAACTCGCGCTCTGCAAACATTGGGTAGAATTCTGGGTAATCCACAATCAGACGGCGCGCGAGCAATGACAGGTCGCGCGCAGACATCAAATGCCCCGCCGCAGGCCAGCCGTTGGAGTTCATGAAGGTTGAGTTGGTCATGCCCATCTTTTGCGCGCGCCGCGTCATAAGACGCGCGAACCCGGCTTCGGTGCCATCAGGGCTGAGCGCTTCGGCGATCACCGCACAGGCGTCATTTCCGGACAGCACGATAATCCCGCGGATCAGGTCTTCGACGGAAACCTTTTCGCCAGCGGCCAGAAACATCGTCGATCCGCCATAGTCCATGGCGTGCTGGCTGACGGTCAGTTTCTCCGTCATGTCGAGCCCGCCATTGGCTTTGCCGCGTTTGACTGCCTCGAATGCCATGTAAAGCGTCATCAGCTTGGACATCGACGCAGGCGGCAAAGGCTGGTCCGCGTTCTTGCTCAGCAACACAGTTCCGGTGTTGTGATCCACAACAAACGCAGCCGAGGCGCGCGTATCGAACGCATAAGCTGGTACGGCCAAGCCGATGGCGAGAACGGCTGCAACAAGAAGACGACCCATGTCTTAACTCCCCGAGGATGCGCGGTGCTCTAGTTGGTCACCGCATATGCGTCAGTGAACCCTTCTGCCTTGATTTTTGCAAGCAGGGACGCGCGTTCCGAGCCGTTTGCCGCCGGACCAACGATCACGCGCCAGAACGGCTTGCCGCCGGTTTCACCTTTGCGGACGGTTGGCACCATACCTGCGTTGCGCATCAGGCGTGCGGTGCGTTCTGCGTTGGCTTCAACGCTGAAAATGCCAACTTGCAGGAAGGGCTTGCTGAGGCTTGAGGTTGGTTTTGGCTTGGGTTTCGGCGCGGGCTTTGGTGCTGGGGCAGGGGCCGCAGTTGCAACCTGTGTGTCCGTTGCAGGTTCTGCAGACGCGCTTGTGTCAGGTGCGGCATCAATTGCAGCGCCTGCTTGTGCGATAGGATCAAGCGTGCCTTCGGACACTTCTGCCGGTGCATCAATCGTTTCCGCCTCAACAGCCTCTTGTGGAGCTTCGACCTCAACCTCTTCTCGGCGCAAGGCGGTGACGTTGAGTTGCGACGGTGCGCCCGCCAACATGCCCAACGCAGTGGCGGCATCCGAGGAAATCTGGATGCGAGGACCCGGGATGTCCCGTTCGCGGCGGAACAAGGCGCCAACGACGAACTTCCCGTTGGATGTGTTTCGGATAATGACGCGCTCGGGGTCTTTCACATCTGGATGTGCAACCCAAACGCCGCCAAGCGACGGGCGACCATCCCAAAGCCCCGCTTCGGTTTTGGAAAAGACGTTCGGAGCTTCGACATCTTTTTCGACCGTCCGGGAGTTTTGCGGTGCGGCTGCCGCAGACGCCGCAGGTTCACCGTTTTGGTTGAGCCCTTGTCCCAACAAGAACTCACCATTCTCATCACAGGCGGTTAGCGTTGTTGTCAAGACGCCGGCAATTGCAAGTTTTGCCCAATTTGTTTGATTTAAGCCCATAGTTTTCGTGCCCCGTCCCGACGATTTATCGTCTGTTGTTGTCGTCTGCTCACCCTAGCCCAAGCGAACCTTTGACGGTTTTTACGCTTGTAACTAGGGTCGTTCTACCTTGCCAAGGCGCATCTGAAAAGGTTGGGCTTGGCGGATCGGCAAAAAACCTCGTGATGTTGCGCGGCAGTGATGTGCAAAAAACCCTGTTTCAGAATCGCGATTAACAAGCTAGCACCGCGTCACGGACCAATGCCGGAGGAGTGGCAGAGTGGTCGAATGCACTGGTCTTGAAAA
>CAZDXI010000396.1:0-3088 GCA_964509095.1 uncultured Rhodobacterales bacterium | reverse complement strand
GAAGCGGCTGAATTGGATGCCAATCCGATCTTCCGCGCCCAGACCGGAAACATTGTCTTTCCCGGCTTCACAGCGCCCAAGGCGCTCTGGGTGCGTAATAATGAACGCGATACGTTTGCGTCGACCGCCAAGATATTGCTGCCCAAGGATTATCTGCGGCTCTGGCTGACCGGCGAGCACGTCTCCGAAATGTCCGACGCCGCCGGGACAAGCTGGCTCAACACCGGTGGGCGGGAATGGTCCGGCGACCTTTTGGCCGCCACCGATCTTGATCTCTCGCACATGCCGCGCCTTGTAGAGGGTTCTGATGCTTCTGGCGGTTTGCGCGCGGATGTAGCACAAGACCTCGGTCTGCCTGTTGGCGTTCCGGTCGCCGGGGGCGGTGGCGACAACGCGGCCTCCGCCGTCGGTGCAGGGGTCGTCACGCCGGGACAGGCGTTCCTGTCGCTTGGCACTTCCGGTGTTCTGTTTGCGGCCAATGAAGGCTATGCGCCTGATCCTGATACGGCATTGCACACCTTCGCGCATGCGCTTCCCGGCGTCTGGCACCAGATGGGTGTGATCCTCGCCGCTGCTGATGCTCTCAGTTGGTACGCGCAGCTTGTGGGCGCTGAGCCTGCGGCGTTGACCGGTGAGCTTGGCTGTGCAATCGCTCCCGGGCGTGCGATGTTTCTGCCGTATCTCGGCGGCGAACGCACACCTCATAACGACGCGCAGGTGCGGGGCAGTCTCATCGGATTGGAACACGCCACAGATCGTGCCGCCGGAACTCGCGCAGTGTTGGAAGGCGTCGCATTTGCTTTTGTCGATAGTCTGAACGCCATGAAAACCACCGGCACTCAATTCGATGAGGTTCTGGCTTTGGGTGGTGGGGCGCGCTCTGACGCGTGGCTGCAGATCATTGCCAATGCTTTGAATATGCCTGTCGCTGTTCCCGCAGATGGGGATTTTGGCGCGGCCTTTGGGGCGGCCCGTCTGGGTATGATGGCTGCAGGGGATGCAAGCCCAAGCGACGCAACACCGCCTGCCATTTCGCGCCGTATCCTTCCGGATTCGACCTTGGTGTCAGCTTTCTCGGACGCCCATGCGCGGTACACCGCAATCTACGCAGCCCTCAAAACCTTGTCCTGAAACCAATTGCACAAGGTCCGAAACCCTGCTTTCCTCTGGCTGAACCCTGAGGGAAGCAGATCATGACACCGAATGCCGTTCTTGCCGATATGGGCGCACTGCTGAGCAGCGGCGCGGTGGAGGTGATTGACCTTTCCGGCACGCTCGGACCGGATACGCCCATCCTTGAACTGCCTGAGGGTTTCGCGCGCAACACGCCCAAGGTCGAAATCCACAAGATCAGTGAATATGACGCGGATGGTCCGTTCTTTGCGTGGAACTGGCTGAAACTGGGAGAGCATTCCGGTACTCATTTCGATGCACCCCGGCACTGGATTACCGGGCGAGACAACCCACAGGGCACCACCGATACTCTCGACGTGCAGCGCCTGATCGCTCCGGTGAACGTGATTGACTGCTCGGCAGAGGCCGCTGCCGATCCCGATTTCTTGCTGACCGCCGATCATGTGCGCGCCTGGGAAAACGAGACCGGCATGATAGAGCCGGGCGAGTGGGTCGTTATGAGAACAGATTGGGACAAGCGCGCCCACGACACCGCCGCGTTCCTGAATACCGATGACACCGGCCCCCATTCCCCGGGACCAAGTGTGGATTGCATTCAATACCTCATCGGGCGCGGCATCGTTGGCTGGGGCACGCAGTGCATCGGCACGGACGCAGGGCAGGCGGGCGACATGGATCCGCCATTCCCGGCCCATGCCCTGCTGCATCAATCCAACTGCTTCGGCCTTGCCTCGCTTGCCAATCTGGACAAGCTCCCGCCCAAAGGGGCGGTGCTGATCCCCGCGCCGCTGAAGATCAAAGGCGGCACGGGCAGCCCGATCCGTGCCCTCGCGTTGGTTGCGAAGGACTAACTGAGGATGGCCGAACGCTCCTTCAAACGCGAAATCGAACACTTGCGCCAAGGTGAGGGGCAGACCTTTACCGGCGAAGGTATCCTCGCCATCACCAAAGCATTGCTGGAAAATGGAGTGGGCTATGTGGGCGGCTATCAGGGCGCGCCGATCTCGCACTTGATGGACGTTCTGGCCGATGCCGAGGATCTGTTGTCCGACCTCGGTGTTCGGTTTGAAGCCAACGCGTCCGAAGCCGCGGCTGCCGCCATGCTCGCAGCCTCCGTGCATTACCCGATCCGGGGCGCTGTGACCTTCAAAGGCTCCGTTGGGGTTAATGTTGCCTCTGACGCGCTGGCCAATCTGGCCTCCTCCGGAGTGACCGGAGGCGCGCTGATCATCGTGGGTGAGGATTACGGCGAAGGGTCTTCCATCATGCAGGAACGCTCCCACGCCTTTGCCATGAAATCACAATTCTGGCTGCTCGACCCGCGCCCCAATCTGCCCTCCATCGTGGACGCGGTGGGCAAGGGGTTCGAATTGTCCGAGGCTTCGAACACGCCCGTGATGCTGATGGTGCGCATCCGGTCCTGCCATGTTACGGGCAGTTTTGAGTGCCGCGACAACGTCGCCCCTCCTCTCAATGTGCGCGATGCGCTCTCTAACCCGATGCGGGATTTCAACCGCGTTGTGCTGCCGCCCATGTCCTACCAGCACGAACAGGACAAGGTCACCAACCGCTGGCCTGCCGCGACCAAATTCATCACCGAACAGGGCCTGAATGAAACCTTCGGCCCCAAGGACACCAAGATCGGCATTGTCTGTCAGGGCGGCATGTATAACGGCGTGATCCGCGCCTTACAGCGACTGGGGCTGGCAGACATCTACGGCGCGACCGATGTGCCGCTCTATGTGCTCAACGTCGTCTACCCGCTTGTCGAAGAGGAGGTGCTGAATTTCACCCGCGACAAGTCGGCGGTTCTGGTCGTCGAGGAAGGTCATCCCGACTATATCGAGCAACACCTGCGGGCGATCCTGCACAAGGCAGATCACGGCGTGGGCGTCGAGGGCAAAGGGCCAAACCGCTTTCCCGAGGCGGGAGAGCTGACTGGTCAGGTCATGTA
>CAZDXI010000395.1:0-3089 GCA_964509095.1 uncultured Rhodobacterales bacterium | reverse complement strand
GAAGAGGTGCACGCGGAAGACGGGCAGATCATCCTTGATCCCGGCGCGTTCTACATCCTTGTCAGCCGTGAAGCCGTGCATATCCCGCCGGATTACGCGGCGGAGATGGCCCCATACCTCGCAATGGTCGGTGAATTTCGTGTGCACTACGCGGGCTTCTTTGATCCCGGTTTCGGTCATGACGCCGCCGGAGGCGCGGGTTCGCGAGGCGTACTGGAAGTGCGCTGCCATGAGGCGCCATTTGTGTTGGAGCATGGGCAGATCGTCGGGCGTTTGGTCTATGAACGTATGGCCGAAGCACCCACGCAGCTTTATGGGCGCGAGATCAAGTCCAACTATCAGGGACAGGGATTGAAACTGTCCAAGCATTTCCGCGCGCCTGCCTGACATTTCCTTTCAGACCTAAGTCTTGTGACCGACATCACAGGCGTTCTGACATTTTCTTGAGAATATCCTGATACTGGTTGTGATGTGATCAGCCACACACAAGGATATTTTTACGGGGAAAAGGAAATGCCACGAAAACTCATTGTACACTTATCGGCCTCATTATTGGCTGTTGCGTCAAGCGCGCATGCCGCAACCTACACGCTGGACAGCCTGCTTTTCAAAACCACCGCGCCACAAAATTCCTTTGGGTCCGGGGCCGCGCTGGAACTATCCGATTCCATTCGGGTCACGACATCGTGGGACGAAGATGTCACCGTTGGCAATGTCGTGGACCTTGGCACCGCGCCAAACCCGGAATGGCTGGTGCGTGAGGGACTCTATCAAACGGCGGTCACCGGGTACAACGTCGCCAACACCACCTACGTCGAGGCCAACAAAGCACTTCGTCAGTTTCGCAAAGCCTATAACGACTGTTTGGATGAGCCGTTCGGAAACTCTGTAACCTGTTCACCGGTTAAGCTGCCCATTGCGGCTGCGACTGAGACCCGCAACGGGGCCTTGGCCGCACGCAACCTCGCAGCACGTGAGCGCGACGTTGCCCTGGGCGAACGCAACAAGGTCTCGCGCGATCTCGATCTTGGCAATGGTGGTGCACAAGCCAGATTAGAAACCTCGGGTGAGGTTGGGCTGAAGTTCGACTACAAACTGACCGCAGGCGAAGTGAACCCGGAGCTCGATTACAGTGTGGGTGTGGATGCGCCGAACGCCGTGGCAGCCGGGAGCGCCTTTACCATCAACACCACACAGGCCCTGAAAAGCGGCAAGGTCAATTCGATCTCACCCCGCTTTGAAGCCTCTATGGATCAGATTTTGGATATCAACCTGTCCGTAGACGCCACGGCTTGTGCGGGCGCGTGTGTGTCCGGTACGGCGACGTTGGTCGACGTGGACGAGGAACTGGAACTTGTCTCTGTCAATCCGCAAGAGGCAAAGTTCCTAGACGGGTATCTGGGGCTGTTGGACCCGTCGGGCACATCCAAGCTGTCCTTCCCTGTCGGCACCAAGACGGTGCAGCTTTGGCAGGGCACGCCGGTCCCTCCGGTGAAACCTCCGCTGTTCGTGTCGCTGGACGGGATTGCCGTCACGCAGCCCACGCCTGAACCGCCGTTCATCGAACTCGCCAAAGGGGTGTTCAAAATCCCCCTGATCGAAACCGAAGGTGAAAAGGAAGGGTCTGTGATCCGCTCCGAAGGGTCTGACACGATTGCCGACATCAAGTTCGACATCGACGGGTTGAACCCACAATTGCCCCCGGGAGGCGTCAGCGTCAGCTTTGGGCCGAGTGCGCTGAATGCGGCGGTCACTTTGGACGCGTTCGACATCAAGGCAGGGCCAGAGCTGGATATCCTGCAACTGTTCGAAATCGTTCCAAACCTGATGGTTGATCTGCAACTCGATAAGGCGATCACTGCAACCACTCTCTTGGGTTACGAAAAGATTGAATTCGAAATCTGTTTCATCCCCGGACGGCCCTGTAATTCGTTCAGCATCGATGACCTCAGCAAACCGATCTATGAAACCAAAGTCACGGATCGCATCATCACGCCGTGGAACGCGTTGCCAGAATTCATGATCGAAGAAGACACGACCTTCACACCGACCTTCTTCATGGACGCCACGCTGCGCTCCAAGATCGACTTGCAACTGGGTCTGGGACTTGATGTGCTGCTGGGCAAAGGCTCGGTCAATCTGGGACCGCTGACCTATGAATTCGGGCCGCTGTTCTCCAAGGAATTCGACTACGAACCTGAATTTGGCCGGTTCAGCCTGTTTGATGAACGCTTCGATCTGCTTGGTTGGAATCGGATTTCTGGGGAAAGCTTCACGATTGCAGCTTTGGCTCCCGTGCCACTTCCCACGAGCATCGCGCTATCACTGGGTGGTTTGGCTGCGTTTGCAGCGATCCGACGCCGTCAAACGCGTCAGGAATCCCGCGCCTGACGTGCTTCCCGCCGGGCGCGTCGTTGCGCGCGCACCTGCTCTTTTGTCAATCCGCCGCCCTGGTTCTGCTCGGGCGGCGGTGTTGCTTTGGGTTTGCGCATCTGACCCGCTTTGTTGATCCCGGCATTGATGCCCTTGTTCACCGCTTTGCGGACAAACATGCGCATGATCATATTCAGGAGTTGGTTCATATTCATCTGCTCTGCCTCATGTCTTTTTGGACATATAACACAGATTGCGCCAAGTTTCAGTCCTCGAACAATTCGGACTGGCCTTCGTCGGTTTCTTCCTCGGAATCCACGTCGCCCTCGCCCACTTGCGGCATCATGCTCGGAGGTGGTCGATTGTCGAGCAACCCGGCTGCGCGAAGTTCTTTCAAGCCTGGCAGATCGCGCGCGTTTTCGAGACCGAAGTGATCGAGAAAGCTTTCGGTGACAACAAAAGTCACAGGCCGCCCCGGTGTCATCTTGCGACGCCCAAACCTGATCCATTCCATTTCAAGCAGTTGATCGACTGTACCGCGGGACACGGAAACGCCGCGAATCTCTTCGATCTCGGCGCGAGTGACGGGCTGGTGATAGGCGATGATCGCCAGAGTTTCGATGGCCGCGCGGGACAGTTTGCGCACCTCGACCGTTTCCTTCTGCATCAGAAACCCAAGGTCCGACGCTGTGCGCAGAGCATAGGCATCGTCCACC
>CAZDXI010000394.1:0-3097 GCA_964509095.1 uncultured Rhodobacterales bacterium | reverse complement strand
CCATGCGCCCGAAGATGCAACGCTATGGTCGCGCGACGATCATCTGGTCTTAGGTGGGGATCAGCTTCTGCCTTCCATCAGTCCGAACATCGGCGTCTATGCGACCGAACCTATGGCCGATCCAATTGCCGACTGGTTGGAGGCTTGTGAACGCCTCGCCCCTCTGGCGCGTGCGGATCATCTGGTTTTGGGCGGTCATAAACTGCCCTTCACGGGTCTTCCCACGCGGATGCGCCAGTTGATCGACAATCACCATGGCGCGCTGAAGCGGCTCCTTGCGTATATTGATGAGCCCAAGTCAGCGGGTGAGTGTTTCGCGCCGCTCTTCAAGCGCAAGATCGGAGAAGCGGAGTATGGCCTCGCCCTCGTGGAATCCATCGCGCATCTCAGCCACCTCTATCAGACTGGGCTTGCCAGCCGGGAAACCCGTGCGGATGGCGCCTATGTTTATCAGCGGCTGTAAACCAACAGACATCTCGCAGATGTGATTGGAAGGTTGCCATTTTCTGGTGATCCTGAAACCGTGCCAAAACGCATTTGAGGCCACGAGCAGGAGACCAAAGATGGACGACAAGATCGCCACCAGCGCAGAACTGGGTGAAGCTGACGTGCTGCCGCGTCGCTATGAGGTGCACACGCAAACGGATCAGCCCGATGGTGACCAGCCCGTGCCCAAGGGTGTCGCCGAAAAAGCCAAAGCCAAAAGCCCTGCGCAATGGGCGTATGAGCGCATCGTGCTGTATCTTCAGGAGTTCGAAAAGCAGCTTGATAGCGAACATGAGGTCGCGATGGGCTTTACCGGCGGTGATGCAGGTGTGCTGCGGATTGAAGGCATGGGCTACTTTGACCCGGATATCGTGACGTTTTATGGCTCTGACCCGACTGGTTCGAAAACGCAGCTAATCCAGCATGTTACGCAGCTGAACGTCATGTTGCGCGCTTTGCCGAAAACAGTCGAGGCCGCCGAGCCGGTGCGCATTGGCTTCAAACTGGCGCGTGATCTGGAAACCGATACATGACCCTGCGCTCATTTGGCCCCGTGACAGGTGCGTGCGAATCCGCTACGTCGCCCGAAACGGAAATACATGCGCGTAAAAGGACCAGTTTCCATGGCAGATCACAAGCACGGCGATATGGAAATCAAGGATCAGGAAAAGACCTTCGACGGGTTCATGGCTTGGACGAAATGGTCCGTGATCGTGATCCTCGGCATTCTGGTCTTTATGGCCGTCTTCGCACGCTAAACCCCATGTCTTGGCTCGGCTCCAAAAGCCGGAGCGCGCTGGCTGTTGTTAGCGTCGCTGTCCTCGCGGGCTGTGCCGGAGGTGGCTCTGGCCCGCTGCCGGTCGCGCAGCAACAAGCTGTGGCTTATCGCCATGACGGCCCGCCCAGCATCACGCTGATCACCATGATCAACAACCGCACCGGCAAGGGCGGGCACGCGGCCCTTCTTGTGAATGCGTCCCAACGGGTGCTGTTTGATCCTGCAGGGTCGTTCCGTGTCGATTGGCTGACCGAACAGGGCGATGTGCTGTATGGCATGACGGAACGCAACTTCACCGCCTACAAAAGCGCGCATTCCCGTGGCACGCACCACGTGGTCACTCAGGAAGTCATCGTGCCAGCCGCCGTCGCCGAGCGTGCGCTGCAACTGGTTGAGGCGCGTGGGTCCGTATCATCTGCCTTCTGTGCCAATGCGACCTCTGACATCCTGCGCCAATTACCGGGATTTCAGGATATCGACGTGACCTTCTATCCGCATCGTTTGATGGAGCAATTCGCGTCCCGCCCCGGTGTCACGACGGACAAGCGGTTCGAAAACGATGAAGGGGATATCATGGATGGCATCGCTGCCGTGAACGCCTCACGCCAGAGACAGCAGTAACCACAGCGTCGCACCACCGGACAGCATGGCGATAAAGACGTTCTTGGTCAGATACCCCACCGCCAGCGTGACGATACCCGTGGCGAGGCGCGCCGGATCAGTTTCCCCGCCCGTCGCGGTGGGCCACACCACCAACGGCGCGACAAGCGCAGGCAGAATTGCGACCGCCGTATAGCGCAAATGCCGCAGCAACCATGGCGGCAAGGGACGATCCCCGACCACGCCCAGAAACACAAAGCGAATGGCAAAGCTGCCAATCCCCAGCCCGATGATGATGACCCACAGCTCCAGCGTGCTCACATTCATCTCAGCCGCCTTTCGAACCACAACTCGGCTTGTGCGCCTGCGATCATGCCAGCAGTTCCCGCCACGATCAGTCCAAGGTTATACGGGATTCCCGCCGCCAACAGCGACACAGTGATCCCCACCAGCGCAGCGATAATATGCGCCGGTGTGCGCAACAACGGGCCAATCATCGCCAGAAACGCCATCGGCATCACGAAATCAATCGCCCAACTGTCCGGGATTTGCTGCCCCATCAGTGCCCCGACGAGCGTGAACACATACCAAAGCGGGCACACCGGTGCGACCGTGCCAAAGAAGTACGCAAGCTTTTGATTCAGCGCCATCTTTGGCTGATCTTCGTATTTCGCAATCGACAGCGCGTAGGCCTGATCCACCAGAAAATACGCCGCCAGCGCGCGCCACCAGAACGGGATCGCCCCTAAATGCGGTGTGATGGAGGCCGAATACATCGCCATGCGCAAATTCACCGCAAGCGCTGAGGCCAACACAATCAGGGTCGGTGCGTTTTCCTCCAACAGCGACAGGGCCGTGAACTGCGCCGCCCCCGCCAGCACGACAAAGGAAAACATCATCGTTTCAAATATGTTCAAACCGGCTTCGGTTGCCAGCACTCCGAACAACAAAGCGAAAGGCGCCGCCACCAGTATGAACGGTGTCGCGTCCCGGAAACCGGCCCAAAATGCGGATTTGGTGGTGGAGTATGCCACGGCTTGCTCTTACTCTGTGTCCATTGGCTCTATCTGTCGTGGGGGAGGGATGCAATTGGGCTCGAAAGGCAGCGCAGACAGCATGATTATCGCGCCAGACCCGGCTGCGCCGCGGTTGACCCGGCCCGTGCAAGGCGTGGATCACGAAGGCCGCGCGCAGGACATCTCGGTTGTCGAAGAACGCCCCCTGACGATTTTC
>CAZDXI010000393.1:0-3097 GCA_964509095.1 uncultured Rhodobacterales bacterium | reverse complement strand
TCCGACAACTTCTCCTTGAGTTCCATTCTTCACCATCAAGGCTGCGTTGTTGCGGCTGAGTTGCCGGTTGGGGCAAACGACGTGGCCGAAGCGACCGCCGAAGATGTGCACGCCCAAGTCCAACGTGCCCTTGCCTAGGGTTCGCGGCAGGAGTGAATTCGTTTGACGTGAGTAAAGGAACACTCAATTGGAACAAGGAATGAAAAGCCACGAGTCTGTCGAGGCGGCTTGGCTCAAGCCGCACCTTCGCCTGATTGATTGGTTTGGGATTCAGCCGTCGCAGATTGAACTTGCACCGCTGAAAGAGGCAATCGTCACCGGCAATCGAGAGGCCTGTCCGCCGATCGTGATTATGGAAGACGGGACTGTGATCACCGGGTGGATCACAGTCTGTGCTTACCGCGAGTTGGAGATCAGAAAAATTCCGGTGACGTACTGGCAAGGCGATGCCGACCTGATGGCAACATCCGTTGTCGCTGCAGTTGTGAAGGATGCACTGACGACTCGACGGCTCCACGACCTCATGGTTGCCGAAGCCTTTCAGGAGTTTCGTAAGCTAAGTGGTGAATCCCTTGCAGCGCTTGCCGAACACTGTGGTTTTGACAAGACGCTGCGGACTCTCCGGCGTTCCCTCGAGCTACTCGGGTTGCGGCCCGAGATAAGAAAGTGCATCAACAACGGAAAGATCACGAAGGGGCAGGCCAGGCGGATCAAAGCGCTGTCTGCTGAGGGGCATCGGGAGCTTGCGGAGGCTTTGGCTCGCGGTGACGACATCCGGGAGACCTTGATCGACTTCGGGATCATCAACGACGAACACGGGCTCTCGCCGCATGACTCGGCATGTCGGCTGCTCAATCTTTGCGAACGCTACCTCCCACTCTGGCGAGAGAACCCCAAAGGGTTCCGATCGGCGTATGTCCTCGGTGGCAAAGACAAACTGCAGCTGATCAGGGAGACCATCCATTTTCTCACCTACGTCCGTGATGAACTCGTTAACGACGAACGGCGGGCATCTCTGTCCACTGCAGCCCAGAAGAATTCGAAATCGCGAGGCCAGAAAGATGCCTAGAATTCGATCCGACTATCGCGCCGTCTTTGGCAACCGCCACGATTGGCGATCTAGGCGTGCTTCTGACATGCTGAAACGCAGTCAGAACGTGTCACTAAAGCGAGATGATTGGCAAACCGGTGACTTGGTCCAATTCGTACGCAGAGGTATGCGGTTGCGCGAGCGGGCGTTTGAGAATCACGTGCGAAAGAACCGTGACCTCGCCACTGCGATCTGCATTGCCTCGGGTGGGTTCGACGGGGTCCCTGAACTGCACGCGAGAATCCTCGCAAAGCAGGGACCACAAACAATCGGGGCGGTCATGGGGCTTTCACCTGAAGTTGTGACGTGGTACTCGGACTTGTTCTTGGACGTCCGCGAACGACTGCATGCTACCTATTGGATCTTGTTTTCGGTCATCGGCATGGATCCGGCAGAACCTTCGAGTCCCGTCCAGTTGTTCCTTAAGCATGCCTACCTTCGAGGTCCGGAAGTGATCCCCGCATGGATCGATTACCTCGCAAACCCAGATGGCCCGCACGATCTTGCGACGGAATTGGGGCGTCAGCGAGAGTCGATCGCCCTACTGGTCGATGCTGAGGGGCTGACACAACCCGAGAAAGAGAGCCTTAAGCACCTTCGTTTGGGCCAGATCCTGCGTGAAATCGAACCAGAAGTGTTCCGCAACCAATCAGCCTCAGCGGAGTTCGCTGGGACATTCGGTCAAATGCTAGCGGAGATACCGTTCACGCCACCATCCACGAGTATCGGCCCGACAGACGCGAACACCGTGTCAGCCAAAATGGGCAATACAGGAGGTCTCGCCAAACCGGCAATCGCAGCAAGAGGCTACGAACCAGACGTCAACGCGGTGAGAGATGCAGTTTATGCCACTCATTTTCGTTCGTACGGCCCCCCGACACTCGTTGCCCAATGACCGCGGACATGTCACCCCCTCTTCTCTCGAAGCCAAAAAGGCCATGGCCACGGAAAAACGCAACGACCAGACCTACTACTACCACGCCACTCGCGAGGGAGGTCGAACCCGCAAGCAGTACATCGGATCAACGGATGATCCATGGGTGGCGTGGTACCTGCGGCATAGGGGTTTACGACAGGCGAGCCACGAAGCACACCGGCAAGCAATGGCAAGGGTGAGAGAGTTCTACGCAGAACTTGACGCTGCCCGAGAGAGATTCGAGCGGTGGACTCATGGCATCATCGAGGCATGGCTGGGAACGCAGGGTTACAGGATCGATCCCCGAACAAAGGATTGGAGAATAATGCGAAGAGCACCAGGGCAACCGGAGCCTATTCGGGACGTTAGCCGCGACCAGTTCGAGGCGATCCTCGCGAAAGCAGAACGGAGAGATGAGAAAGCCATCGAACAGTTGAGAGCAATCATAAGAGCGAACCCAGAGGCGTTTGCTCCGCTTGGAGATCTTGCTGAGCACTGTAGCCGGCTGATCGTGAATCAGATCATGAGGGACAACGTGGCCGCTCAAGCGTCACTTTTGTTGAACGCCCGAGAGCTTGAGAAGTCGCTCGGAATCGAAAACTGCAGCCCCACAGAACGGTTATTGATCCAGCGGATAACAATGTCATGGCTCGATCTGCAGCACGCCCAGTTCGAATCGAGCCAGGACCGTGATTCAAAGACCGATCAAAAGTACTTCGACGGGCGGCTGGAGAAGGCACAAAAGCGACATGCTGACGCAGTCTTGAATCTCGAACGCCTCAGGGCGATTCGAGGCAAGACAACACAGGCCGAAGTGCCACCAAAAACGCCGACCTCTGAACCCCAAACGGTCGCTGAGATAATGGAGCGTCATACTCAGATACTTCGGGAATCGGCATGATCTGACGGCCCGCTGCGAGCCAGGCAGGATCTTCCCGTCGGAGGAACGCCTGCGCCGGTGTGATTCGCCGGCGTGAGTCCTGATCCCCGCTGGATTCAAACGGATACCGATCGAGCCAGCGCCTTCGCCAGGTGAGCCTGTTCCTACCCGCTATGGGTGCCCACTCGCCGCGAAGTCTCCCAAACTGATG
>CAZDXI010000392.1:0-3102 GCA_964509095.1 uncultured Rhodobacterales bacterium | reverse complement strand
CGACTGGCTCATGGGCAACAACGATAACGACAGTCTCGATGGTGGAGCCGGCAACGACACGTTGGAGGGCGGGCTAGGCAACGACACGCTCTACGCGGACGGTGGCGACGACAGCCTGTCCAGTGGCGATGGCGCTGACTCGCTCTATGCCGGAGCAGGGTCCGACACTCTGGACGAGGGCGCTGGCGATGACTTTCTGGAAGTCGACGATGTTGATGGTTCAGTCACAGTTGTCGGCGGCACTGGGACCGACACGCTGGATTTTGATGCAACCGGAGCAAACGGAGTATCCGCCACCTTCACCGGAGATGGTGCTGGAAATTTCAGTACCTCGGGAGGTTCAAATGGTACTTTCACTCAGATCCAAGAGATCTGGGGCACGGGTCAGAACGATACAATCGACGCCAGCGCGGATTCCGCAGGAACCGAGATTGAAGGACAAGGCGGCGATGACAGCATCAACGGCGGATCCGGCAATGACACGCTGGACGGCGATTCCGGCGATGATACCATCGACGGTGGCGCGGGTAACGACACCATTCTGGCCGAAGGCGGCGACGACAGCCTGACGGGCGGCGATGGGAACGATGTGTTCCAGTTCATGGGCAACGGCCATGACACGATCACAGATTTCAACTTTGGCAACACCGGTGCGCTAGGCGACGGGGACACAACCAACAACGACTTCATCGACCTGAGCGCTTTTTACGACAACATCGGTGAGTTGCGTGCCGACTTTGCAGATGACGGGGTTATCAACCAATCCAATACGACGGCGATTGGTGGCGAGGCTGTTGATTATTCGGACAACAGCCAATTTGGTGCGGGCGACAGTATCACGTTTCAAGGCGCCAGTCAGTCCAGCTTTACTGCGGACAATACCGGCGTGGTTTGTTTCGCTACGGGCACCATGATCCTCACACCGGGAGGAGAGGTACCTGTCGAACGCTTGAAACCCGGGGACCTCGTCGCAACGCGCGACAATGGTCCGCAAAAACTGGTCATGCTCGCCCAGCGCAAACTGCGTCTGCAAGACCTGACACAGTTCCCGAACCTGAAGCCGATCCTGATTGCCGGCGGCGCGTCTGACCAGACACGGCCATTGGTCGTGTCACCGCAGCACGCGATCCTCGCGCGGATTGGCGGGGACGAAATCCTGTTGCGCGCCAAGTTTCTGGCTGAACTCGGGCTGGCAAAGGCCCGCGTGAAACACGGCTGCCGATCAGTGACCTATGTGCATTTGGTGTTTGAGCAACACCAGATTGTCTTTTCCAACGGTGTTCCGAGTGAGAGCTTTTATCCCGGTAACATGGCTTTACGCGCCTTGGAGCCGAATGCTCGAACGGAGTTCAACGCGATCTTCCCCGACTGCGTCGACACATCCGGAAGCTCAGCCAAAAACTGGGCGCACGCACGCCCGACACTGCGCCGCAAAGACGCGAGCGGTTTGGAACACGGCGATTTACGCTTCTGAACACGGTTACTCTGCCACTGGCCAGAGATCGGTCGACAGGTATTTGAGCCCGCTATCGCAGATCACCACACCGATCACTCCGCCCCGTTCAGATCCCTTCAGCAATTCCAAGGCGCACCACACATTCGCACCTGCTGAAAACCCCCCGAAGATGCCTTCGATCAGCGCGAGGTTTTGTGCTGTCTCGCGCGCAGCATCGCCGGACACTCGCAGGAACCCATCAACGGGCACACGTTCCAAAGCCGTGAGTTCCGCCATCGCGTACCCCCCGCCTTGGATCGGATGTGCAGGGTTTTGGGTCGGAAAGCCTCCAAGGACCGACGCGCCGGAAGGTTCCGCCACATAGCCTTTCACGGAGGGGGAAAAGGCCCGCAACGCTTGAATGGTCCCCGCATATGTCCCGCCAGAGCCGACGAAATCGACAAAAGCAGTCAGGGTTTCGTCGCTGTCAGCCCAAAGCTCAGGGCCCGTACTGGCAGCGTGGGATTGCGCATTGCCGGGATGGTTGAACTGATCCGCGCGAAAGGCGCCTCGTTCCACTGTCATCTCCTGCGCACGCGCTTCAACCAACGCAAGATCTTCGCCAGAGACTTCACCCACCCGCGCTCCGGGTGCTTGATCCACGAGAACAACTTCTGCTCCCAAAGCACGCATCATCCGCGCCCGCTCAGGAGAGTTTCCCCGGCTCATCACTGCAATGAACGGGTGCCCAAACTGTGCGCAGACAATGGCTAATCCGGTGCCCATGTTGCCAGAGGTCAGTTCGACAACCGTCTGACCCTCGACCAAATCACCTGAGTCGCGGGCGGCCAGGATAATACCCAGCGCCGCACGGTCTTTCTTGGAAAATCCGGGGTTGAGGTAGTCGAGCTTGGCAAGGATGCGGCCCTGAACACCTGCATCCGCCGTTAGCCGGTCCAGCCAGACCGACGGTGTGTTGCCAATCACATCACAGATCGAGGCAAAGCCTGTCACATCCGCTCCAACGCCAGGGCGATTCCCTGCCCGCCCCCGATGCACATGGTGACAAGCGCGCGCTTGCCATTGATGCGTTCCAGCTCATACAGCGCCTTGATCGTGATGATCGCACCTGTCGCACCAACCGGGTGACCCAGCGCGATGGCCCCGCCATTGGGGTTTACCTGATCGTTGTCCATGCCCAGTTCACGAGCGACCGCAACGGCTTGGGCCGCGAAGGCCTCATTGCTTTCGATCACATCGAAATCGCTAATCGTAAGACCGGTTTTCTCCATAAGCTTTTGAACCGCTGGAACCGGACCAATACCCATGACTTCAGGGCGCACGCCTGCATGCGCATACCCAAGAACGCGGGCGCGAGGTTTCAACCCGGCCTTCTCAGCTGCATCAGCAGTGGCAAGCACAACAGCGGCCGCTCCGTCGTTGATGCCAGAGGCGTTGCCCGCAGTCACAGTGCCATCTTTTTGGAATACGGCGCGCAGTCCCGCGAGGGCTTCGGCGGTCGTCGCCTTGGGATGTTCGTCCGTGTCAAAGGCGACCATGTCACGTTTCACACGGACCTCGACCGGGACGATCTGGCTGGCAAAGCGCCCGTCTTCGATGGCGGTGGCTGCGCGCTGCTGGGATTGCAGGGCAAAGGCGTCCTGATC
>CAZDXI010000391.1:0-3106 GCA_964509095.1 uncultured Rhodobacterales bacterium | reverse complement strand
TGCCATGAGTGTCCTGATGCTCCCCGTGCTGCGATTTCGACCCGAGTGAAGGCCAAAAATGACGCGCGAAACATCACGCCGCCACGGGATTTAAGTATATCCAGATTCGGGGGGTGAGGGCAAGGCGTCGCGCAACATGATGTTGCGATTTATCACTCAACCTCTAGCCGTAGTATTGCAGGGCGCGTCAGTCCGCTGTGGGCGTCAATGGCGCGTTGTCCCCTTCGGCGGGCGGCAGAAGGCTGTCACCTGTCGGCAAGGACGGGGTCAGCGGTTCATTGCTTTCCGAGGATGGCGGTGTCACACCAAGGCGGTCAATTACAGACGACCCAGAGGCATTGCGCGCAGCCAGAATTGTCAGGGTAATCGACGTGCAGATAAATGCGATCGCCAGAAGCCAGGTGAATTTGCCCAGAGCCGTCGCAGGTGCACGGCCCGTCGCGGCACCACCGCCACCACCGATGCCCAGACCACCCCCTTCGGAGCGTTGCAGAAGCACCACGGCTATCAGGCCAAGGGCGAGAAGAAGATGCACGATAAGAACGACGTTTTCCATGAAACCCTTGCGGCCCTGACTGTGATTGCGCGTACTTAGGCAAATCATGCGCGCGCTGCAAGAGGTGACGGCAAAGAGTGGGGGCTGGACAGCTATGAATTGCGGCGTCACAGTCACGCTATGCCACATGATCATCACGACCATGACCACGCCCATTCTGTTTTGCCCAGCGATCCCGCATTGCGGGTGAAGGCTTTGGAAACGCTGTTGACCCGGAAAGGGTTGATTGATCCCGCAGCGCTGGATGAGATCATTGATACCTATGAAAACAAGATCGGACCAAAGAACGGTGCGCATGTTGTCGTGAAGGCATGGACCGATCCTGAGTTTCGAAAAGCGTTGCTGGAGGACGCAACAGCGGTTGTGTCCGAGTTGGGCTATTACGGGCGGCAGGGCGAGCATATCGAGGTGGTCGAGAATACAGACGCCGTGCACAACATGGTCGTGTGCACGTTATGCTCCTGTTACCCATGGCCGCTGCTGGGGATACCGCCCGGATGGTACAAATCTGACGCCTATCGCGCCCGCGCGGTCAGGGAACCCCGAAAGGTACTGGCTGAATTCGGGGTTGTTTTGCCCGAAGACACCGCTGTGCGGGTGTGGGATTCGACGGCAGAGGTGCGATACCTCGTGCTGCCGATGCGCCCGGACGGGACAGAAGGACTGTCTGAGGACGCCTTGATGGCACTGGTGACACGGGATTCGATGATCGGAACTGGCGTGGTGCGTGCCGCATGAGCCGCATTCATGACATGGGCGGGCGTTTTGGCGATGGACCGGTCGTGCCGGGTGCCGCGAATGATCTGGTCTTCAAGGAAGACTGGCACGGGCGCGCACTGGCGGTGACGCTGGCGGCGGGCGGGCTTGGTCAGTGGAATTTGGATGTGTCCCGGCATGCACGGGAAAGTCTGGAGCCCGCCGATTACATGGGATTTTCCTATTACGAAATATGGCTGGCGGGGTTGGCGGATTTACTGGCTGACAACGGCGTTGTGTCGGTTGAGGAACTGGCCGGTGGAGATGCCGCTGCCTCTACGCTCGCTGCGCGACGCTTATCGGCAGAGGCGGTGCCCGGCGTGCTGGCCAAGGGCGGACCAGCGGATCGCGACAGCAACGTGGCCCAAGATTTCAAACCCGGAGATGCGGTGCGCACGCTGGCACGGCCCGGCAATACCTTTGTGCCCGGCGGACACACAAGGCTGCCCGCATATGCCGCTGGGGCTGCGGGTCGGGTGCTGAGGTGTCACGGGTGCCACGTGTTCCCGGATGCGAACGCTCACGGGCTTGGAGAACGGCCCGAGCCGCTGTATTCCGTGGCCTTTCCTGCAAGCGAGTTGTGGGATGCACCAGAGCACCCGGACGATGAGGTGATGCTGGATTTGTGGCAAAGCTATCTGGAGCCTGCATGACGCCCGAACCCGTCTTTGAAGAGCCGTGGCACGCGCAGGTATTTGCGCTGACGGTGCATTTGAATGAGGCCGGGCATTTTGACTGGCCCGATTGGGCGGCGCGGTTCGGACAAACGTTGGCACAGCACGGGCTGGATCGCGATTTGAACGGTGGCGCGGACTATTTTGATGCGTGGTTGGAGACGCTGGAAGGATTTCTTGCTGAACGCGGCATGGCTGAGGCGGGTGCTGTGGCAGAGCTGAAGTCTGCGTGGGAAGCTGCGTATCTATCGACCCCACATGGGCACCCGGTGGCGCTTCCGGATTGAGCGGCTGCGCCGCAAGCGGTTTTATCTGTGCGGGCGCGCACGCCGCTTGGAGGGCCAGCCCTCCAAACCTCCCGAGGTATTTAGGGCATAAGGAAGGGGCTACTTGCGAGAGTAGAGCCCTGCTTTTTGCATGAAGCGGCGGAACGAGAATTTGGGCAAAGAGAGTTTGGGCGTTAGGGAAAGGCGCTTGAATTCATGTGCGTCGATGATGCGTTCGGCGCAGCCACAGCCTTCGCCGGTGGCGACCTTGTCGTAGTAGAATTTCTGGAAATCGAGCTCTGAGGGGCGTTTATTCATCAACATCATCCATATCTGCTTGTCCCGACAGACGACGACGCACATGCGACCAACTGAGACCGATGCCAAGGACTGTCGCGGCTGCAATCAGTCCAAGCCACGTGTTGAAGGTCGGGTCCTGAAGGTTCAGCCACCCAAGATCATAGGCGACCCAGGCCAATGCGGCAACAACCGCGAGAACGAGGACCATGCCGACCGGCCCGATGGAGCGCAACGTAGCCCGCAAATAGATGATGTACCCGATGAGCAGAAGCAGTCCAGCCAGCACGGCGATGGACAGGTTGTTCTGTCCATACTGCGTGACCCAGCGAACATAGTTGTATTCCGTCGGGTTATAGGTGCCTGCCAGAAGCAGGAACGCAAATCCCCAGCGCAAGATGAAGCCCATATCAGTCGCCCCTTTTTGAAAGCAGAAATTGCGGATTTTGAGAGGCAAGTCCAGTCCTGCGGCGAATTGGTGGTTTCACTGTGGGGACGGCACCGCTATACGGGCGCGGGTTTGATCACCGAAAGGACCTGGATCATGGCCAATGTGG
>CAZDXI010000390.1:0-3111 GCA_964509095.1 uncultured Rhodobacterales bacterium | reverse complement strand
GCCAGATGCGCAGCAAGTTCTTCGCCACTGGGGCCTTCTTCTGTAGGATCAGGCGGCAGCAACAGCCGCGACTTCAAGAACGCCAACCATGCCGCCATCACAAGATAATCGGCGGCAAGTTCCAACCGCAGCTTCTTGGCGGTTTCCACGAACGCCAGATATTGCCGCGCCAGTTGCAGGATCGAAATCTTGCGAAGATCGACCTTTTGCGTGCGCCCCATCGTCAACAGCAGATCAAGCGGGCCTTCGAACCCATCCACGTCGACGATCAGCGCCTCCGCCGCGAGGCGATCGCTGACCGAAACTACGTCTTCCTGAAACTCGTCTTCAGCCATACACCTGCCCGCCCAGAAGCGCCTCAAGTTCGGCTTCCAGCGCGGGAATGTCAATGTCATCAGGCGTTCTGCGTGCAGCTAATGCGGTCTCTGCGCGGGCTTGGGAAATGTCAGACATTTCGCCACTCGCCTCGGCGACAGATACGCGATCCGCGAAGGTGTCGTTACAATGCAGAACCACGTCACAACCTGCTGCGATGGACGCTTTTGCCCGTTCGGCCAAGCTGCCGGACAAAGCCTGCATCGAAATATCATCTGTCATCAGCAATCCCTGAAACCCGATCTCTTCCCGGATCAGTGCAAGAACTTTTGGGGACTGCGTTGCAGGCAGATCATCAAGTGCCTCATAAACCAGATGCGCTGTCATCCCCATGGGGACGTCATTCAACTCTTTGAACGGCGCAAAATCACGCGCTTCGATAACATCCCAACCATCTGATATGTTTGGCAAATCATGATGCGAATCCATCGTCGCCGCCCCATGACCCGGCATGTGCTTCATGACGGGCACCACCCCGCCATCCAGATGGCCCTCTGAAACGGCACGGCCCAACTCTGCGACGATAGCGGGCGTTGTCCCGTAACAGCGGTTCTTTAGAAACGGATGTGTCTCTTCCATAGCGACATCTAGGTTGGGCGCGCAGTTGCTATCGATCCCGACAGCACGCAACTCAGCCGCGATGAGACGCGCCCGAAGATACATCGCGCGCACTGGATCACTGGCAGCGCGCGCATGCTCTAACGCAGGACGCCATTGCCGCCAATGAGGCGGCCCGAGACGTTGTACACGTCCGCCTTCTTGATCGACTGTAATCAGACAGTCGCGACCAACTGAGTCCCGAAGCTCTTTGCAAATGTCGGACACTTGTGTCGGCGTCTCAACATGCCGGGCAAACAGAATAAACCCGAACGGGTTGGCGTCGCGGAACAACGCTCTTTCGTCAGCAGTCAGGCGCGGCCCGTCACAGGACAGGATACACGCGCCATACCGGGTCATCGTGTGACGACTGGAATGCAATCTGCGCCTTCTGCGACCAGCGCTGAACAAAAGCGGCGCGCATCTGCGAGGTCTTCAAATCCCATTGCGCGCAGGCGGAAGAACTTACGTCCACCTGATGTGGCTTGTTCAACCACACGGGATTTGTCCGACATGACATCGCCGAAGCGCGCGACGAACTTTGCCCACTCTGCTTGCGCGACATCGATACTGTCATACGCGCCGAGTTGCACCAAACGTGTCCCGGCGGGCAATGTGCTGGCGTCAACTTCTGCGGCCGTGCTGGCGGCGTTTGCAGCAACAGGCACAACATTCTCAACGCGCAGACGATCTGGACGCAGTTGCGGACGCAGGGAAGTTTTCACGCCAGGTACATCAGACAAAGCCGACGCGACCGCGTTTGTGATGCCGGGGGCTTGTGTCGCTGCGACCTGCACAACAACTTCTGGTCCAACTGCCGCGTCCGCACTTTCCAAGGGTGTCACGCCTTCGGTCAATGCGGCGACCAGTCCTTCGACATCCCCGTCTTCAGCCGCATCGCTGATCCGAGACGTATCAATTTCGACTTCGATTTCTTCCTGCTGGTCGGCGATGGCTTGTTGCACGATAGCCACTGCGTCTTCGTCCAGTGGCACATCCTCATCCGTTAGAATCACGGGTTGCGGAGCAAGCGTGACAGTGTCAGGCGCAGACTGAGCACCACCTTCTGCGGCAACTGCGTTAACCGCGAGGCCTTGATGCCGTGCCGATTCCCCACCCGGATCTTCGGGTCGGATGCGCATATCGCCATCGGCTGCCCGCACGACAGGAATGCCTGACACGTCGCGCACCATCAACTTGTAGCCCCAAAGGCCGATCCCGGCGATCAACGCCAACGACACGACGCCTCCAGCAACATTTACCAATGTTCCCAGTCCGCTACGGCGCGAAATTGATGTATCATCTGCGGGGTGTAAAAACGTCTCGGACGCGCCGTTGTCGACGCAGGTTTCATAAGCCATGTTTTGCCTCTTAACCCGGACGATCTTGGTGCCGTTCTCGGGGATTCCGCTGGTGTTTCTGCTCGGCCTTTACGGCGGCACGCTTTTGTCAGCGCATCTCTTCCGCAGGCTCTACGCCAAGAATACCAAGACCGGAGGCAATTACAATCGCCGTGGCACGTGCCAATGCGATTTTCGGCAAGGATGCTGCCTCATCATCTTGTAGAAACCGCAGTTCAGGCTGGTCATTGCCGCGATTCCACAAACCGTGGAACTCTCCAGCAAGATCATAAAGGTAAAACGCGACACGGTGCGGTTCATGCGAATCTGCCGCCGACTCAACCAACCGCGGCCATTCCGCAAGTTTGCGGATGAGCGCCAATTCCGCTGGATCACTAAGCCCGGCGAGGTCCTGACCTGCGAGCACCGCGTCAGACGCATCCCAGCCCTGCTCCGCCGCCTTACGCAATACAGAGTGTTCCAACACCTTGTCAAAATCGAAATCCAGCGGTGCATCGTTCTTGCGGGTCAGCATATGTAACCGCGTCACATCTGGTCCGACTTCATCGACGACATCACGCAGCGTCACGAACGTGCCTGCCCGCTTGGACATCTTGAACGGTTCTCCGTTCTTATAGAGCTTCACCAATTGCGTAAGCTTGATATCGAGCGGCACGGTGTTGTCTGACAACGCAGACACCGCTGCTTTCATCCGTTTGACATAGCCGCCGTGATCCGCGCCAAACACATCAATAAGCGCGTCGAACCCACGGGAAACCTTGTCAAAATGGTACGCAAT
>CAZDXI010000389.1:0-3114 GCA_964509095.1 uncultured Rhodobacterales bacterium | reverse complement strand
CATCTGGGGTACTCTGCTGGGGGCCACGATGGTCGGCTCCCTTCAGAAAGGGATCGAGTGGCTGAACCCCTCCAACACGCTGGCGGCGCAGACCTACATGATCCTGTTCATCATCCTGTTCATCCAGTTCCGCCCGCGCGGGATCATCGCCCTCAAGGGCCGTGCGGCGGAGGCCTGAGCCATGACAGATATGACCGCAGGCGCCATCCCTCGCCGTCCCCTTGTCGTCCGCTACCCGTCCCTGCTGGTATTTCTGGGCTGGCTGGCCTTGTTCACGTTGGGCGGGACGGTGCTGTCCGACGGCTTCGTGATCGGTGTGATCTCCACCAGTTTCGTCAAGACCTTGGGCAAGACCCTGTGCCTGTGCCTAGTTGCACTCGCGATGGATCTGGTCTGGGGCTATTGCGGGATCCTGTCGCTGGGGCACATGGCGTTCTTTGGTCTTGGTGGCTACGCCATCGGCATGTGGCTGATGTATGCGCGCACGGAACTGATCGTGCTGTCCAGCCTCAGCACTGCCGGGTTGCCACCGACTCCCGAGGAAATCACCAGCGGGATTGCAACGCAGATTTTCGGGGTGGTCGGATCGTCCGAGTTCCCGCCAATCTGGGCCTTCGCCCATTCCCTGCCCTTGCAACTGGCCGCTGTCGTTCTGGCGCCCGGCCTTCTCGCTCTGGTCTTTGGCTGGCTGGCGTTTCGCAGCCGGGTCACAGGTGTGTATTTGTCGATCCTGACACAAGCCATGACGCTCGCGCTGTCGCTTTACCTGTTCCAGAACGACAGCGGATTGCGTGGCAACAACGGGCTGTCCGGTTTGCAGAACCTTCCAGGGCTTGAAAGCACATCGCAATCTGTTGTGTCGGTTTGGTTCCTGTGGGGCTCTGCCCTTGCGCTTGGCCTTGGGTACCTGCTGTCCACATGGATAGTGTCGGGCAAGTTCGGATCGGTCTTACGCGGCATCCGCGATGACGAGGCCCGCGTGCGCTTCCTTGGCTACCCGGTGGAAGCGTTCAAGCTGTTTGTCTTCACGTTCTCTGCCATTCTCGCCGGGATCGCTGGCGCGCTTTATTACCCGCAGGCTGGGATCATAAACCCAGCAGAGCTTGCGCCCATTGCGTCGATTTATCTGGCGGTTTGGGTCGCGATTGGGGGACGTGGGCGGCTGTATGGGGCCGTGATTGGTGCTGCGTTTGTGTCGCTTCTGTCTACGTGGTTCACGGGCGGGCAAGCGCCGGACCTTGTGATCGGGTCCTACCGCCTGCAATGGGTCGATTGGTGGACCGTGCTTTTGGGCCTGTCCTTTGTTGCGGTGACGCTGTTTGCGCCCAAAGGCATCGGCGGGCTGTTTGACCTGATCGGCAACCGCCGCGTGCCGAACCGGCATGGACAAGACCTTGGCCCGGACCACGGCTCCTTCCGGGAAAAGGAGGCTGACCAATGAGCGCGCTTCTTGAGGTGTCCGGCGTGTCCGTCAGCTTTGACGGGTTCAAGGCGTTGAACAACCTGTCTTTCAACATCGATCAGGCCGAGTTGCGCGCGGTGATCGGACCGAACGGCGCGGGCAAGACGACTTTCATGGACGTCGTCACCGGCAAGACCCGCCCCGATGATGGCCGCGTGTTATGGGGCGAACCGCCGGTGTCGCTTCTGGGTAAATCCGAAAGCACGATTGCCATGGCCGGGGTGGGTCGCAAGTTTCAGAAACCCACAGTGTTCGAGGACCAATCCGTTCAAGACAACCTGATGATGGCGTTACACAAACCTCGCGCGCCGTGGCGGGTGTTGTTCTTCAAAGCCGAACGCCCGGATCATGCCCGGGTTGAGGAGATCGCAGAAACCATCGGTCTCGCCGATTGTCTGGATCGCAAATCGGGTGAGTTATCCCACGGGCAAAAACAATGGTTGGAAATCGGTATGTTGCTCGCGCAGGAACCAAGACTATTGCTGGTCGATGAACCGGCCGCGGGTATGACCACGGCTGAACGCCAGAAGACCACCGAAATTCTGCGCGAAGCTGCGAAGACCCGCGCAGTAGTGGTCGTGGAACATGACATGGATTTTGTGCGTCGATTGGAGTGCAAAGTCACCGTGCTGCACGAAGGATCAGTACTCGCCGAAGGCTCTATCGACCACGTCACGCAAAACCCCGAAGTGATTGAGGTGTATCTTGGCCGCTGATTTTCTGTCCCTGTCCGGGCTGACCCTGCATTACGGCAGCAGCCAGATCCTGAACGGCGTTGATATGAGCGCCCGCAAAGGCGAGGTCACGTGCATCATGGGAACGAATGGGGTGGGCAAGACGTCCTTGCTGAAGGCGATCTCCGGCACGCATGTGCGCTCGGGCGGGGAATACGTTTTGGACGGTCAGCCGATTGGCGGGCTGAAGGCCTTTGATCTGGCACGTCGCGGTGTGGCTTATGTCCCGCAGGGCCGTGAGATTTTCCCGTTCCTCACCGTGCGCGAAAACCTTGAAACCGGCTTTGCCTGTCTGCCCCGTACTGAACGCCGTGTGAGTGACGAGATTTTCGAGCTCTTCCCGATCCTCGCCAAGTTCCTGAACCGGCGCGGCGGGGATTTGTCGGGGGGCCAGCAGCAACAGCTCGCCATCGCGCGGGCGCTGGTGTCGAACCCAAGCTTGCTTTTGCTGGATGAACCGACCGAGGGCATTCAGCCCAATGTCATCCAGCAGATTGGTGAAACCATCCGCATCCTCAAGGAACGGGGCACCATTGCCATCGTGCTGGTCGAACAGTTCCTGTCCTTTGCTTATGAGCTTGGCGACAGTTTCGTGGTCATGGAGCGCGGCGCGGTGAAGCTGAACGGGCGCAAGGACGATCTGACGCTGGACGATCTGACTGCCAGTACCGCGCTTTAAAGCGTCATGCGAAAAACCTGAATCACGTAACGCTGCCTGAAATCAAAGATTTCAACGCGTTACGTGATGCGTGATGTTTCAGGTATTTCGTCAGACGCTTTAGAAGAACAGCGAAAGACCGGTCATTGAGACAATCAAGAACAGGATCGTCATGATCCCCCCTGACTTGACGAAGTCGATCACTCGGTAGCCCGCCGGGCCCATGATCAGCGCGTTCACCTGATGCGTCGGGATCAGGA
>CAZDXI010000388.1:0-3122 GCA_964509095.1 uncultured Rhodobacterales bacterium | reverse complement strand
CGGTAGATCGAACCGGGGCGGGGCGCGTCGCTGTCGACCAAAAGGTCCTCAAGGACGCCATCGACGAGCAATGCAGCGGCTTCGCGCTCACCCGCGGACCCCAGCAGAATTTCGGATCCCTTCATGGCAGATACCCCGCGGTGCGCAGCAGGTTGGCGGTTTCGGCCAGTGGCAAGCCCACGATCCCTGTAAACGACCCGGAAATCCACGGGATCAGCGCGCCCGCTGGACCTTGGATCGCATAGCCGCCCGCCTTGCCCTGCCAGTCGCCGGTGTCGAGATAGGCGTTTACCTCTGCGTTGGACAATTGCTTCATGCGCACGGTGCTTACCACATCCTTGGCCCAGACTTTGTCGCCCCGGCGCACGCAGACGGCGGTGATCACGCGGTGGCGGCGGCCGGACAGTTTCCACAGGAACTCAGCGGCCTCACCCGCGTCAGCGGGTTTGCCCATAATGCGGCGGCCCAGCGCGACGGTCGTGTCTGCGCACAGTACCACGTCGTCGGGGTCAGCCGTCACGGCCTCGACCTTGGCGCGGGAAATGCGGCTGCAATAGGGGCGCGGCAGCTCGTTCTTCAGCGGGTCCTCGTCGATATCGGGCGGGCGCACATCATCGGGCGAAATGCCAAGCTGCGCCAAAAGCTCCAGCCGCCTTGGGCTGCCGGAGCCGAGGATCAAACGAGGTTGCGTCATATCAGGGAAGGTGCGTGCAGAGCACACACCCTACTTGAAGCGGTAATTGATCCGACCTTTGGTCAGGTCGTAAGGCGTCATTTCGACTTGCACCTTGTCGCCAGCCAGAACCCGGATGCGGTTCTTGCGCATCTTGCCTGCCGTGTGCGCGATGATCGTATGGCCGTTTTCCAGCTCGACCCGGAATGTCGCATTTGGCAGGAGTTCCTTAACGACACCGGGAAATTCGAGCAGTTCTTCCTTGGCCATGGTCTCTCCTTCATTGACTGTCCGCCAGATTCCGCGAACGCGCCTTAAATGAGGGTGTTTTGCCCTTTATTCAAGGGTTAACTTGGAACGGATCGCGAACTGTGACCTTTTGTGCCGCGGCATTTCGGGCTTATTTCAGCGGGCAGACAGGCGCGGGTTTCACCGATTTGGGTTGGTTGGCCCAATCCCGGCGATTCAGCACGACGCCATCGTCGCGGACATGCGCAACCCGGTCGAGGTCGATGTCTGCATAAGTCCAGCCCGGAGCATTCAATTCCCCCAGTGCCATGATGCCATCGTCTGGAAATCCGCGATCCGGAGGGCCAAATACGCCCCCAGCTCCGACGGAGACATCCACGGCTTCGGACCAAGGCGCCTCACCCACGACCGAGGCCATGACGCTGACGCATTGCTGTTCCAACGCGCGGGCCTGTGCACCGATGCGCACGCGGGAGTAGCCGGATTTGGCTTCGGTCACGGACGGGATCAGCAGGATGTCGGCGTCATGCAGCGTACGGCCCAGCAAGGGAAACTCGCTGTCGTAACAGATCAAGACGCCAATCTTGCCCAAGGTCGTGTCGAACAGTTGCAGGGGGTGACCGGGAACAACGTCCCATGTCTCGGCCTCGAACCGGGTCATGATCTGTTTGTCTTGGAACGCCGTTTGCCCGGATGGGGTAAAGAAACGCGCACGGTTCACGGGGCGTTTCGACTTGGGTGCCGGCGCATGGAAGGATGGTGCGGACGCACCTAAGATATGCACCCCGAAGTGTTCTGCCAGATGAGCGTGCAGCGCGTCAGCTTCGGGCAAGCGTTCTGACACAGCATGAAGAGAACCTTCCAAATCGCCTGCAACATCCAACCCGGCCAAGGTGGCCAGTTCCATCGCGCCATATTCTGGAAATACCAGTAACTCCGCGCCGTGGCTTGCGGCCTCATCCACCCAAAGGTGCAACTTGTCCTCGTACTGCGCCCAAGAGGTCAGCGCATCCAAAGGGTAAGCAGCGGTGGCGACTTTGAAAGTCATAGGAATTGTTCGCTCCGGTTTTGACGGTGGAAACCCAGCCGTCAGGCAATGGCGGAACCTTATGGGCTCACACGGGCGAGGACCAGACCCGCACACAGTTTCACATTTTGCGAATACGTGATGGGTTTTTGTTGACCTTTGGTGAAGTAGTTTCCAAAATATCAAAGTTCCAACACAGGTGCGAGATGCTGAACAAAGGTGTGACACTGCGCGGGCTGGAAGTGTTCGAAGCTCTCGCCGCCACGGGGTCTGTGGCGGGGGCCGCAGGGCTGACCGGGCTGTCGCAACCCGCTGTCAGTCAACAGTTGAAGAACCTTGAAACCGCACTGGGCACCAACCTGATCGATCATGGCAAACGGCCCATGCGCCTGACGCAAGCTGGGGAGAACTTCCGCAACCGCGCGGAGGCCGCGTTGGGACAGTTGCGCATCGCACAGTCCGAACTGACGGTGATGGACCTTGCGCATCTCAGTTCTCTGTCGATCGGGCTGATTGATGATTTTGAAAACGATCTGACCCCCCGGCTGGTCACGATCATGGCAAAAAGCCTGACCAAATGCCGGTTCAAGCTGATCACCGCGCCCAGTCATGAAATCACCGAAGCGATGCAGGAAAAGCGTCTGCACATCGCGGTATCGGCGTCCTCTGGTCGGGTGATGCCGGGGGTGCTGGAATACCCTCTGGCCCGCGATCCGTTCATTCTGGTGATGCCGCGCGGGGTCGCCACAGAGGCCCCCCAAGCCCTCACAGACCTCGCGGAAATGCCATTCCTGCGATATGAGCGCGAACAACTCATCGCCCGACAGATCGAAAGCCACATGGCGCGTCAAAGGCTCGATTTGCCCAACCGGTTTGAGGTCGGCTCCCATCTGGCCTTGATGGCGATGGTGGCGCGCGGGGTCGGGTGGGCCATGACGACGCCCATGGGTTACATGCGCGCCGAACGGTTCCATGACCAGATCGACGCCTTCCCGATCCCGATGGCCCCGTTTTCGCGCACCATCGCGCTGTATGCCGGGGCGGATTGGGCAGGGTCCGTGCCAGCAGACATCGCGCGCACGATGCAACGGCTTATTCAGGAACAGATGATCGACCCAGCGGTGACGCAATTGCCGTGGCTGTCCAAGGACTTCCGGATCCTAGAGGCCTGAG
>CAZDXI010000387.1:0-3152 GCA_964509095.1 uncultured Rhodobacterales bacterium | reverse complement strand
TTTGCTGTGAACAGCTTAGGGTCAGACCGGATGGCGTCGGTGAACAAACGTTCCGCCCCTTTATGGTCCCCGCGCGTCAGCTTGGAATAACCCCAGTTGTTCATCACACCTGCCGGTTTTGTCGTCAGACCAGCCGCTGTTTCATAGAAACTATCCGCGCGTTTCCATTCTTGTTTGCTGTCCGCCACCATGGCTTCAAGGCGATAGCGCTTGAAGGTTTCATGGGTGGGAGGGATCGCATCCAACGTCTTTTCTGCGGTGGCCCAATCGCCTGTGCGTATCAGGCTGTCGGCGTAGTCCACTTTGTCGTCATCGGTGGATTCTTCCATCTCGACGACTTTTTTCCACTGCACGGTTGCTTCCGTGTTGCGCTTTGCGCGCACCAGCGATGCGGCCAGGCCACGTTGCGCATCGATGCGCGTCGGGTCGCTTTTGATCACGCGGTTGAAGTGTGCCACGGCCTCATTCGGGTCCGCGACGGTCATCATCACGTCATTCAGATTGGATTCGTCGATCACGTTCACGTCCTGAAACGCGCGATCTACGGTTTCGTCACCACTTGGGGCGCACGCAGACAACAACGCGGCACCCGAGATGAGAGCTGAAAATAGGATAGGTCGGCGCATGGTTTTGCGTCCTTTGCTGCTTACTGCCTCGGTTTTATGGTGTCCGGCGGATGAGATAATCGCTCGACCCGCGCCGCACCAATTTATAGTTGTTATTTTGGTCTTCAGTATGAACCGATGGTTCGGTTTTGGATAGCGCCAATCTCAGATTGTCGCGAATTGAGTCCGTTTGGCCATTGTCCAGCGCGTAGGCCTTGCGAAAGATCGCAGCCGCTTCGCGTGTGCGGCGTTGTTCCATCAGAACGACGCCGAGGTTGTTGTAAAGTTCTGGCCAATCGCCTTCTTTCTCGACGGCAACGCGCAACAGTTCTTCGGCCTGGTTCAAGCGGCCAAGGCCCAGATTGGCTGTGCCCATACCCAACAGGATTTCGGCGTCGGTTTCACCCCGCTCAAGTGCGGCGCGGTTAAAGGCGCGCAGGGCGAGTTCGTATTCTCCGGCATTGATAAGACGATGCCCGACTTCTGCACCATTTTCGGCAGTCGCCAAACGGTTCACGCCGGGGGCATAGATGCCATCGGGATCAGCGCCGATCCCCTGCGCACAGGCGGATAGCGACATCGCCGCACCCAAGGCGGCGATGATCAGACGGGGTCTGAACGCGGTGTTCTTTTGCATGATCTGACTGCTCGATCATTTTTGGTTTTGTCCAAAAGATCGGGCAGAACATGGGAATGCAACGAAAAAACCGCCCCCTAAGAGGCAGTTTTTCCAACTTGTGACATCTCAGTCGCGCAAGGCTGCGCCTTAAGGAGCACCTTTGCCCAGCTGCGTGATACCGTGCACGGACGGACCAACAAGGATCACCAGAAGCGGTGGAACGGTCAGCATCATGGTGGCCAGTGTCATTTTGGTCGGCAATTTGTTGGCGGCTTCTTCGGCGCGCATCACACGCTTGTCGCGCATTTCCGAAGCATACACCCGCAGCGCATCCGAGATCGACGTACCAAACGTGGAGGACTGAACAAGCACGGTCACAAAGGAAGACACGTCCTGCACACCACAACGTTCGCCCATGTCATTCAGCACGGTCGGTTTGTCCTTACCAGCCTTCATCTCATAGGAAACGACTTCGAATTCGTCGGCCAGCGGAGGACAGGAGGAGCGCAATTCCTTTGCAACCCGTGTGATCGCCTGATCAAGTGACTGACCCGCTTCCACGCAGACCAGCATCATGTCGAGGCTGTCCGGGAAGCCGGATGTGATCTCTTCCTTGCGTTCTTCAACGCGCTTGGTGATCCAGTATTTCGGGATCAAGTAACCAACGGCACCGGGGATCAGTACATAAAGGATCGTCTGTTGTGTGCTGGCCTCGTTGTCGCCCATCAGGAAGGTAATGTAGGTCAGACCACCAATCAGGCCGAGAATGCCAAGAACGAACTGTGCTGCGTGAAAGATGCGCACAGAGTCCTTGGATTGGTACCCCGCCTGACGCATCTTGAGTTGCATCTGCGACAGGTCCGCGACGTTATCCGGTTCCAGAAACTTGGAAAACCGCTCCAGCTGTTCGTTACGACCACCTTGGCGCAAGCGCTCTTTCTGGTTCTTGGTGGTTGTGCCTTTTTGGGCATTCTTCTTCAGCTTTTCCAGCGGATCTTCGGGCTGCGCCAGCATCATGGAGATCGTGACCGCCACGATAACCAGCCCAAGCACGCCGACCAGAATGATCGGACCCAGCGGGCCAAGGAAGCTGACAAGAAGGTCGTTGACCGGTTGCAAAAAACCCATGGGACTATCCCTTACACTTTAATATTCGTGAGCACGCGCATCACATACAAGTTCAGCGCCAGCATGATCCCGACAAAGAAACAGGCCGGAATGAACATCGCGTGGTCACGCACGTCGTCGTAGTAGTGCGGATCTGACACGTTGATCACGATCAGACAGATGATCGGGAAGGCCGACAGGAACTTGCCGGACCACTGCGCTTCGGCTGTGATCGCCTTCACGCGGCGGAACAGACGGAACCGCGCACGGATCACCTTGGACAGACCTGCGAGGATCTCGGCCAGGTTACCGCCGGATTGCTGTTGGATCGTGACCGCGACCGCGAGGAAGCGCAAATCCTGCATATCCAGGCGTTCGGCCATGTCTTTGAGCGCCTCACCAATGTCGCGGCCATAGGCGCTTTCATCCGCGATCACCCCGAATTCGGAAGCAAGCGGGTCTGCGACCTCTTTCGAGACGATGGAGATTGCCGACGAAAACGGGTGGCCGACGCGCAAGGAGCGCACCATCAATTCGATCGCATCAGGAAGCTGTTCTTCGAGCATCGACAGGCGTTTGTTTGCCTTGGACGACACCCAGAAATACACACCGCCAACGCCAATACCGACAGCCATCAGAATGCGCACAGGCGGCTCCGTTGCTGTGCCGATGGTCAGGCCGAAAAACGCCATAACGGACACACCGATCATGATCACGATCAGCTGTTTTGGAGTGAAAGCAATCGCCGCTTTCTGCGCCTTGTCAGCCAAAAGCGAGTAGAGCGGAATGGACCGCGCCCTCATATGCTGCTGCATTTCCTT
>CAZDXI010000386.1:0-3155 GCA_964509095.1 uncultured Rhodobacterales bacterium | reverse complement strand
ACCTGGAACATCGTGGTGACGGGCGTGGGCGGTACAGGCGTTGTGACCATCGGTGCGCTTCTGGCTCAAGCCGCGCAGATCGATGGCAAGGGTGCTGGTATGATGGAGATGGCTGGCCTCGCCCAGAAGGGTGGCGCGGTGCATATCCATTGCCGGATTGCAGAAAAGCCAAGCGATATCAGTGCGGTGCGTGTCGCGACAGGTGAAGCGGATGCGCTGATCGGCGGTGATCTGGTAGTTTCAGCCGGGGCGAAAACGCTGGGCCTGACTTCGGTCGGGCGCACGGGTGGCGTGGTGAACAGCCACGAGATCATCACTGGCGACTTCACCCGGAACACCGAATTTGCGCTGCCCTCGGACCGGTTGGAAGTCGCGTTGCAAGCGCGCTTGCAGGACCGGCTGGCGCTGTTTGATGCGTCTGATCTGGCGAAGGCGACGCTGGGGGATTCGATCTTCTCCAACATGATGATCTTTGGCGCGGCGTGGCAGAATGGCTTGGTGCCGTTGTCTTTTGACGCGATCAAACAGGCGATTGAACTCAATGGCGCGGCGGTGGAACGTAACTTACGTGCGTTCGACATTGGACGCTGGGCTGTGCTGCACCCGGCGGACGCAGAAGCGTTGCTGACGCCGAAAGTCGTGCAGATGCCCAAGTCGCTGGAGGACAAGATCGCCTTCCGCGCGGACCATCTGGTGAAGTACCAGTCCAAGCGGCTCGCCAAACGCTATCGCAAGCTGGTGGATGGGGTGGAGGATGCCGCACTGCGGGAGGCAGTGGCGAAAGGCTATCACAAGGTCTTGGCCTATAAGGACGAGTACGAAGTTGCGCGGATGTTGATGGAAACCCGCGCCAAGGCTGAGGCGGAGTTCGATGGCGATTTCACCGTCAAGTACCACCTCGCTCCGCCGATGACGTCAAAGGAAGGCCCCGAAGGACGACCGCTGAAAAAGGAATACGGCCCCGGAATGGCGCGTTGGTTCCCGATGTTGGCGCGGATGAAGCGGCTGCGGGGCACACCTTTGGACTTGTTTGGTCGCACGGAAGAACGCCGGATGGAGCGCGCGTTGATCAAACAGTATGAGGCCGACATGGCGGAAGTCTTGCCGAAGTTTGACGCGGCCACGCGGGATGCGGTCATTGCCTTAGCGGAACTGCCTTTGCAGATCCGGGGCTTTGGTCCTGTGAAACAGGCCAATGAAGCGACAGCAGCGAAGCGGCGTGAGGAGCTGTTGTCGGTTATCCGGGCCGGTGGGACAGAGACGGCTCGCGCGGCGGAGTAAACATCGAGTTCTGTATGCGCAACTCTTGGCAACCGCGCCCGAACCAGCGGCATAAATCGGTGTCGTCACATTTGCTTCATACTCTCTAGGCAGAGTGTGCGTGGCTATCTATATGAGGCGCAGACACGCCGGAGACCTCCGCGATGATGCATGATCGCCAGATCGCACGCGATATCAGCTACGCACATTCGGCGCCCACTCGGACGGGGCGGGCGGTAATTCGGCTGTTGGAAAACTCGACGGGTCGGATGGGCTTGATCAAACGCGCGGCGGGATATGAGGATGAGGTCGCGCAAGGGCGGGACTTCTGGGAGGTCATGGTTGAACGTTACGGGCTGAGCTTGAACGTCACCGGCGGTGCCTTGAGCAATATTCCAAAGGACGGGCCGCTGATCCTGATTGCGAACCATCCCTACGGCATCCTCGATGGGTTGATGATGGGACATATCCTGTCTGAACGGCGTGGAGATTTCCGGATTCTCGCGAATTCCGTATTTCGCAAGGCCGAGGACCTGAACCGGATTGTCCTTCCGATCTCCTTTGACGACACGCGCGACGCGATGGCGCAGAACATTGCTACGCGTCGGGAATCGCTGCGATATCTTGGCGAAGGCGGTGCGATTGGCGTGTTTCCGGGCGGGACAGTCTCCACTGGTGCAAAGCCATTTTCACAACCGCTGGATCCAGCGTGGCGGGGGTTTACCGCGCGCATGGTCGCAAAATCGCAGGCCACGGTGGTGCCGATCTTCTTTGAAGGGCACACGTCGCGGCTGTTTCAGATCGCCAGTCATATCAACTCTACCTTGCGCCTCGGGCTGTTGATTCAAGAGTTTCGCAAGCGGGTCGACACACCCGTGGATGTTATCATCGGGGACCCCATCGAACGCGACCAGTTGGACCCGCTTGCCCGTGACAGCAAAGCGATGATGGATTTCCTACGAAAAGCCACGTATGGACTGGCGCGAGACGTGGCAAACCCCATGGCCTTGGGGTATGAGTTCGAGGATAGACACCGCGATTGACGCGGGCAGGATCACGAAATGGCAGTAGGAATTTTCGATAGCGGCCTTGGCGGGCTGACAGTGCGCGACGCGGTGGCAGCGCGTTTGCCGGACGTGCCGATCTATTACTATGCCGACAGTGCGAATGCGCCCTACGGTGTGCGCACAATGGACAATATCCACGAACTGACACGAGATGCCGTGCATTCCATGTGGGATGCGGGGTGTGATCTGGTGATTTTGGCGTGCAACACGGCCTCGGCGGCTGCGCTCCGGCGTATGCAGGAGGCAGGTGTGCCAGACGGCAAGCGCGTGCTTGGCGTGTTCGTGCCCATGATCGAAGCACTGACCGAACGCCAATGGGGCGACAACACGCCCCCGCGCGAAGTGGCAGTGAAGCACGTCGCGCTGTTCGCGACCCCGGCTACGGTTGCAAGCCGTGCGTTTCAGCGGGAACTGGCGTTCCGCGCGGTTGGCGTCGATGTAGAAGCACAGGCCTGCGGCGGAGTCGTGGATGCAATTGAAGACGGCGATATGATCCTCGCCGAAGCGCTGGTGCGCTCTCATGTGGACGCGCTGAAGCGCAAGATGCCTGAACCGGAGGCTGCAATCCTCGGCTGCACGCATTACCCGCTGGTGGCGGAGGTGTTTCAAGCAGCATTGGGCGATGACGTGACGGTTTATTCGCAAGGCACCTTGGTCGCAGATTCCCTTGCGGACTATCTGGAACGGCACCCCGACATGTTGGGGCAAGCCGACGAAGCCTATGTCACCACAGGTGACCCACGCCGCGTGTCAGACCGCGCCACACAATTCTTGCGACGACAGATCAAATTTCAACCTGTTTGAATATCGATCTGTAACGCATTGAGA
>CAZDXI010000385.1:0-3157 GCA_964509095.1 uncultured Rhodobacterales bacterium | reverse complement strand
AGCCCTTGCCGGCCCAATAGGTTTGCAAGGCCAGGATGATCTCCTGAAAGCTCTTTGGGGCGGTGTCGGTCATGGGTGAACGGCTTCCTTGATTTCGCGCCCTACCTAAGGTGCCGCGCAAGCCGGGTCAATTGCCCGTCAAACCCTTGTGAGAGCGGTTTTCCGTTATGGTCAAGCAAGCAGGAATCTGCTTATGTGGCGCGCAGATAAAGCACATGAGACTTTAGGGCAGTTTTGGGGATGACACGTTTGCGATTTCTTCTTTTTGGGTGGGTGTTTTCGATAATCTGGGCCGGGATGGCGGTTGCTCAATCTCCCAACGATGTTGTTTGGGTGCAGATCGAGGCGCATCCGTCGTTGACGACCGCGCAAGAGCGCGCGCAGCTTTATGCCCGCGAGTTGGAAGATGTGAACGGGTTTTCCCTTGGCGGCGGCTGGTATGGCATTGCGCTGGGGCCTTATCGCCGGGTGGATGCGGAACAGGTCCTTCAGGTATACCGCCGCGAACGCGTGATCCCGAATGACAGTTTCATCACCTTTTCAAGGACCTTTCGTCAGCAATTCTGGCCAGTTGGCGTGAATATCCTGGACCGCGGCGTGATTGAAACGCCACCCGTTGAGACGCCGACCGAAGACGAGCCGGTTGCACAGGTGGAAGAACCCGCACCAGAGCCTCAAGCTTCTGACGAAACGCCCGCCGAAGCACGACGCAGTGAGCAATTGTTAACACGGGACGAGCGCAAGGATTTGCAGGTCGCGCTGCAGTGGGCAGGGTTCTACAACTCCACCATTGATGGCGCCTTCGGGCGCGGGACACGAAATTCCATGGCGGCGTGGCAAGAGGCAAACGGTTTCGAAGCCACGGGCATCCTGACAACGGCCCAGCGCGCGACGCTGTTTGAGCAATACAATGCGGTTCTTGATGGTATGGACCTGCGCATCGTGCGCGACGACAAGGCGGGCATCGAAATGCTTTTGCCCACGGGCGTTGTCGGCTTTGAGAAGAACGAGTACCCGTTTGCGCAATATAACGCGACCGGGGACATTCCCGCACAGGTTCTGCTGATTTCGCAAGCGGGCGATCAGGCGACGCTCTATGGCCTGTATGACATCATGCAGACGTTGGAGATTGTGCCTTTGGATGGCGAACGAGAGCGTAAGCGGTCGTCCTTTGTGCTGACCGGGCGTAATGATCAGATGGTGAGTTATACCGAAGCCGTGCTGGCGCGCGGCGAGATCAAGGGCTTCACGCTGGTGTGGCCCGCCGGAGACGAGGAGCGCCGCACGCGCATTCTGGCGGAGATGCGCAAGAGCTTCACCCGCGTGGACGGCGTTCTGGACCCAAGCTGGAGCGATGCAAATGAACAGGCGATCGATCTGGTGGCGGGTTTGCAAATCCGGACACCGCGCCTGTCCCGGTCGGGTTTCTTTGTGAACGACGACGGGGTTGTGGTGACGACATTGCAAGCGGTGCAGAACTGCACACGCATCACGCTGGACGAAGACATTGATGCAAAACTGACCTCTGCCGATGACAAGCTGGGCGTGGCAATCTTGAAGCCCGACACGCCGATCGCGCCGCGCGCGGTTGCGCAGTTTTCGACAACTGCCCCCCGATTACAGTCCGATGTGGCTGTGGCCGGGTTTTCGTATGGCGGAACTCTTGGGGCCGCGACGATGAGCTTTGGTGCCCTTGCGGACTTACGCGGGTTGCGCGGCGAAAGTGAGTTGACCCGGCTTGATCTGCGCAGTCTGGATGGCGATGCGGGTGGGCCTGTTTTTGATCAGGCGGGCGGCGTTCTGGGCATGCTGCTGCCGCGCGAGGGTGCGGATCGGCAACTGCCGCCCGAGGTGAGTTTTGCCGCAGACGGAGACGTCATTCAGGCCATTCTGGCGGCCGCAAACATCCCGACCGCAACACAGGACAGCCAAGCCCCTATGGCCCCCGAAGATATCACTGCGCAAGCCCGCGACATGACTGTCCTCGTGAGCTGCTGGGATTGAGGGGCGGACACCTCTTTGACAAGTATCCGGGGCATGTTCTGTTGGAACAGTGTGCCCCGTGATCGTCAGGGAGAGATATCCGGAGTCACCCGGATCACTGTGGGACCATCCGAGTCAAAGGCTTGGCGAACCGCTGACTGCATTTCTGCCAATGAGGTTGGTGCTGCTGCATAGGCACCATAAGCCTCAGCGAGTTTGATGAAATCCGGGTTGCGTTGGTGAACCGCATTCGGCGCTATCTGCGCGCGCACCATGGAATCCTCAATCTCGCCCAGCTTGCCGTTGTCCCACAGAAAGATCGGCAGCGGCAGGTTCAGCTCCACCGCCGTGGCGAGTTCCTGCACCGTGTATTGAAACCCGTAATCCCCGATAATCGCCATGGTCGGCTTGCCCGGTCGCGCTACCGCCCCGCCAATCGCCGCCGGAGTCGCGTAACCCAGCGTGCCAAACCCCGTGGGATGGTGCCAATGACCGGGAAGGTCCATGTCCCAGACCTCCTTGGCGGCATAGGCGAACTGGCACATGTCGGAGTAGATCATGGTGCCTTCAGGTAAGCAGTCTTTCAGGGCATCGGCAACGGGGACAATGCCGGGTCGTTCTGCATCCACTTCGGCGCGCCATTTGGTGCGAAGCGCATTCACTTCAGACTGCGACCATTCAGTTTTGGGAAGGTCCTTCATATCGAGAATAGTGCTCTCAAGATGCGCAACACCATCAGCTTGAATGAGCTCAACCGCTTGGTTAGCGTCTATCAGCGGTTCGGGGTCCAAATCGATGCGGACGAAATGTCCAGAGTATCCCAGAGACTTCCGCCAAAGATCGACCTCTGCCAATTCAGTTCCGACCGCGACGACCAAGTCTGCGTCTTCAAAAACCTGTTTGCTGGAAGGCCGCGCAAGATAGGAACCCAAGTACAAAGGAAAGTCAGGCGGAATGACTCCGCGGCCCGCGTAAGTCGTGAAAGACGCTGCGTTTAGTTTTCGAAACTCGCGAAGCCAGTTTGGTTCGAAGCCTTCGATGTCAAGCGCGTACCCCTTTGTCATGCCACCACCGAAAACAAAAATCGGTTTCTTGGCCTCTAAGAGCAATTCTTGCAAAACAACACGCCGCCAAATGGACTCCTCCATGCGCCTCGGTGCGAGTGGCGGCGGTG
>CAZDXI010000384.1:0-3177 GCA_964509095.1 uncultured Rhodobacterales bacterium | reverse complement strand
CGCTCCGGTTTTCATGCCGCGCGGGGCAACGAGGCGCATTTTGCCAAGCACAACTCCTCCATCGCCGAGTGGCGGGCGTTTCAGGGGGGCGAAACCCCCGCCGATGCGCCCAACAGCCAGTTGCTGGACATCCCCCGCACCCGCGTGGCCGAGATCGCCCAACCCGGCGACCGGCTGGTGGAAAGCGAAATGGCGGACCGGTTTGGCGTGTCACGCACACCGATCCGCGAAGCGTTGCAGCGTCTTGAGACGCAATCCCTGCTGGAACGCGACGGGCGGTCGCTGATTGTGGCGTCGCTGGATCACAATCAGATGGCAGAGCTGTATATCGTACGCCGGGAACTGGAAGGGCTGGCGGCGTCGCTGGCCGCGAAACATGCCACGCCCGAAGAAGTGCGTTTGTTGCGCGATATGGTGGAGCGGGACAATGAACTTCTTGATGATCCGGCGGCGTTGTCACGCGCAAATCGGAGATTTCACCAGCAGATTCATCTGGCCTCGCATAACCGGTACTTGGTGCAACAGCTGGACTTGGTTCATCGCACAATGGCGTTAATGGCGACGACGTCGCTGGCGGCTCAGGGGCGGTCAAGAATTGCGATGGAAGAACACGACGCGATCGTGAAAGCGATTGAAGCCAAGGACGAAAAGGCAGCAGGCGACGCACTGCGCGAGCATATATCGGTCGCGTTTATGACTCGTCTTCGCCAGGACGCAGAAGCGCGAGGCGAAGACGCCTGATCTCGTCCTTGTCGTTGGGATCACGGTCTTCCCCCAGACGGTAAAGCTTGATGTCACTGTCGGCGTTGTGCGAAATGCTGGCCCGGCTGATGAAGACGGGGATTCCAGCGGGGCCGTCAAAGCTGGGCGGCGCGCTGAGCCCATGCTGGGTTTTGTCCCAGAAGAAGGGGCGCGCAATCAGCTCGTACAGACCTTTGTACATCGCAACGCAAGCCATCACGAAGTAAAGCGACATCAACGGCGTCCAGAGCATCAAATGCCGGTGTTGCGGGCGACGCACGGCAAAGAGGTTTATGGCGATGGTTACGGCCTCGCACCCTAGGAAGACGACCAGCAGGGTCCATGGGCCGATCAACTCGGGCAGAGGGGAAGCGAAGCCGAAGAGCATCAGCCAGAAGCCCCAGAACACCGGCGCGAGCAAGAACTGTGACAGGGCGGCGATGTAGAAAATCTGCACCCCAAGGAAACGGTACGTGCCGAGGTCACGCCAAAGCTGCAGCGGGCGGCGCATATGGACGGCCCATGTGACGGCGAAGCCTTTGAGCCAGCGCGAACGTTGACGGATCCACGGCCACGGACGGCAATTGGCTTCTTCGTAGGTGACGGTGTTGATCAACTCGGTCCGGTAACCTTCGCGCGCGAGCCGCAAGCCAAGGTCCGCGTCCTCAGTCACGTTATGCGCGTCCCAGCCGCCGAGTTTTTCCAACGCTGAACGGCGGAAGAACAACGTCGTGCCACCCAGTGGGATCACAAGGCCAAGGCGCACGAGGCCCGGCATGACAAGGCGCCACCACGCGGCATATTCCACGGTGAAACAACGCGAGACCCAGTTGTCGCGCGCGTTGTAGTAATCGAGCTTGCCCTGAAGGCACACCACATCCGGTGGAGCGGTGTGGAAATGGCGGGCGACCACTTCGATCTGATCGGTCTCGGGCGCGTCCTCGGCATCCCAAATACCAATGATATCGGAGCGGCAAAAATCGAGCGCATAGTTCAGCGCCCGCGGCTTTGTGGTCAGACCAGAGCCGCGCGGCACCTCGATCACGCGCATCCAAGGGGGCAGGGTGGTCCGCTTGAGCGTTTCTTTGGTGACGTTGTCCTCGGCCTCCAACACCAGCACCACGTCGAGCAGAGCGCGGGGGTAGCTGAGTTGTTCCAGCCGCCGGATCAGCACGGACGCAATGTTCTGTTCATGCAAAAGGGGGACAAGGATCGACACGCGCGGCCAGCGCAGAGGCGCGACTTCGGGCGGTGGGCCAAACGGGGCTCGCCATTCGGCGATCAGGGTCGCGATGGAAGCAGCCAGTTTCAGACCCGTTGTCAGCGAAAGCGTAATGATCGCGGCAAGACCCAACACCAGAAACAGCATCGTAGGCGCAAACGCGAGAGCCGCCCCAAGGCCGCAGATCGTCGAAACCGCCAAGGCGGCGCGGATAAAGACGCCTTTGCCAAAGCTGCGACAGGAATATTCCTCTGTGACGCGGGTTTCGGCGCGCTGGGCCAAGGTATCGCCGTGCAGGCGGTGAATGGCGGCGTGGATTTCGGATTCGTCCGCCAGAACGGGCAACACGACAAGCCCGTCATCGTCGCGCTCGGCCTTCAGGGCGTCGAACTGGTCAGGATTGGCCGTCGCAATCAGAAGGATTGCGCCAATATACATCCAGGGCACCGCCGCGTAGCGCAGGCAAAGATCGGGGCTGAGCAGGGATGCGAGGCTATCTTCGGGCGGGTTTCCGGTCAGGTCGGCCAGCGCCAGCCCGTGTTGGCGCGACAAAGCCATCTGCACATCGGCGCGCGACACGGTGCCTTCTGCCACAAGGATATCACCAAGCGGCGCATCGACCCGACGCTGTTGATCCAAGGCCGTATCCAGTGCGTCCCGGCTCAGAACGCCCATATCCATAAGGATACGCCCCAACAGGCGCGGGTCCTTCATGGGGGGCGTCAGAACCGGCTGGCGGCCGGATTTGAAAACGCGCTGTGACTGGGTGCTCACATAAACCTCAACGGGATTCTTCCCTTGAGGCGTTTGTGGTCGGTTAAGGTTAAGTCACCGTAAAAATCTGGTGCTCATGCGCACGAAGGCTGCTCGGATTTGTGTCAGGCGGGCTCAGCAGCGCGTGCGGCCATGGCCTCTGCGAAGCGTTCGAACAGGTAGAAGCTGTCTTGCGGGCCGGGGCTGGCTTCGGGGTGATACTGCACGGAAAACACAGGGCGATCCTCGACCCGGATGCCGCAATTGGAGCCATCAAAAAGCGATGTATGCGTTTCCTTCACGCCTGCGGGCAGGGTTTGGGCGTCCACGGCAAAGCCATGGTTCATCGACGTGATTTCCACCTTGCCCGTTTCCAGATCTTTGACCGGGTGGTTGGCGCCGTGATGGCCGTGGTTCATCTTGATCGTCTTGGCCCCAAGTGCCAGCGCCAGCATCTGATG
>CAZDXI010000383.1:0-3187 GCA_964509095.1 uncultured Rhodobacterales bacterium | reverse complement strand
GTTTCCGACCGACGATCTTGCCCTTGTTCCAAGCTCGTTTTTGCTTTGATTTTTTGACCATTTTGGCTTCCGCTTTACCGCAATTATACCTGTTAAGCGGAAGTCACGCCAATGTGTGGAGTGCACAACCGTTAGAAACAAGGGTTTCGAGGCGGTATGTGACTTCCGCTTTTATCCAGAAGCGGAAGTGGCCTAGTTGCAGTCGAATGTCAGGGTGCAGCCAAAACTCATCTTTAACCTCGCACGAGAAGTGTTGCCGCACTCGACTGAACAACACCCAACTAGGCGTGAGCCTTACCGACTTTGTATTTCTTCCGCTTCTCGAAAGTAAACCAGGCAAAAAGCTACGAACGCCCAAAAGAGAAACGCCCCAAATACATACCAATGCTGACCATCAGAAGTCGCAGAAACCTGGTCGACCAAAAGACTGATAAGAAATACAGCAATAGGCGTCCAAATCAAAAGCGACAACATGGACAGCACAGCAACTTTTGCAAAAGGCACCCTAGATATCCCCGCATGAGTGCTAACCAAGGACAAAAAATTAGGGTGAAAACCTAGTAACAGCATTGACCATCCTCCCCAGCGAGCTTGCCATGCCTCAGCTCGTTTAAGGGATTGGGTTCCTCCAAATCTTGCAAACAATACATGTAATCCCCAGCGACCTACGAAGTAGTCTGACAAAATCCCAGCAAGAGCTCCCAAGCCGACAGCCAAAGCGAGGGTTGAGAGTTCTGCAATAGAGCCGTCAGACGCCAAAACGGCTAGAACAATTACCAGCGATCCGGGCAAATAAAAACTCAAAACAAAAAACGCCTCAACAAAAGCAGCCAAGAAAACGGCCACTAATCCATAGTCTTCAAAAAAACTAGCCAACATCGCTTGAAGTTCCGCCGGGTCAGGAAGTCCAAGAGAATAGTAAAAAAATGAAAAAACCAAAAAAGTGATCCCAATGAACAAAGGAAAAATAGTTGCTCTAATTGCATTGGCCAATCTTGGTTGCATCATAAAATCCTAACACCAAATCCAAAGTAAGCAAGATATACAAGATACGCTGCGAACACGGCGCACAAAACTCTGCATATGGTAATTCTATTATTTGGAGGTAGCGTCATTCCAAATACACTCCAGGCTTCCTCGTCTTTCCGTGCATAGGAGCTAATAACATTTGGGCGGCCGAAAAAACCGCTGACCAACAAAATAAAAGTTACCGTAGTTAACAAGATGCCTTTTAGTATTAGAAAGTGTGGATGCAAAGTAGCCCAATCATTTGAAGACGTCGTTACTGCTGGAAGTAAAACCATTCGCCAAACAGCTAGATTTAATCCAACTAAAGATGCAAAAAGTGTGAAAAACTGGATGGTGAAATTTAACAATGCATAGGCAGGATTGTCACCCCGTGCCTCGGTAGCAATCCTAACGGCTGGATGCACATCCGCCGCCATTTCATCTTGACGCTGTTCGAACGCTCCAAGACGAAGACTTTTGAGCGCGATACCAAAAAAAGTTGGCCCCAAAACAGTCAACCAGAAAATTGGACTAATTCCGACAAGCAAACAAAAATTCAAAATGGGAGTAATGATCGACAAAATGTCGATACCTTCCATCACCTTAACAGCATTTTCCATTACCGACCTCTAAGATGCAATTGCATATACAGAGATCGCTTCTTTCATCTCACCAATATATTTTTTGGCGGATTTGTAGCTACCTGCACCTCGCACCTTGTTAGCGCGATCTCCTATATCCATGCAGGCAAAAGCTACTTCATTTAGAAAATCCCTAAAAGGACACTTTTCACCGTTAACTTGTAAAATCAGTAAATCACACTGATCATTCACCCTGTCTAGTACTTTATGAATTCGCTCTCCACAACAAGCCTCATATATAACTCGGTCTTCTGTAAGACCCATGAAAGACTGCTGGCACACCGTCGTTTGAACTCCAGCGTTTGCGTCCAAGTTAATGTCGGTAATGTCATCCATAGCTTGAACCACAAATTGCAGCGCATCTTGTGACCCTGCATTCAAGTAAACGCTATTTTTGGGGATCGAATTAGGTAGAGAAAGTAGAGCATTTTTTTCTTTTGCAGCAAAATTGACCTGATCATCTCCTGACAGTTCAGTTAAATTCATGCTTTGGCCGAAAAGACTGCGCCTTAGAGTACTTTCGACATCGTCAAATACTGCTCCGAAGACCCTTGTGGCGCGAGAGGCAGCGACTATGCTCAACGTCTGTACCGCTTGGCTATTGTTTTTGCTGTTTGGAATATCGCCGTCTTGAAGATCATCTAGTACAGCCGATGCAACATACAGAAGCAGCCACGCTTTGTCATATGGTGCACAAGTGATGTCGCTTGTTTTTCGTAAAAATAGCGGCACAAGCTCGGGAAAGGAAGGGTCCACGTTGTTGGCAAAATATTGCCGCGCAAGTCTCGCGGCTTGAGGGAAATCTGCGTCAAGATCAAGCGCAACATCATTACGAATTGTATTCCAACGTCGTAATTCCGCATCGGCTAGCAGTCCCGATGGATGCGATAGGGCTGATCTTGTGGAGCGGGTGTTACGCATAGGGCCTCTCTAGTATAGCATGATCGATAATCTGCCCAATTGGCATCGTAGCAAAGCCTAGGCCAGGCCGTCGCCTGTGTCCATGTCCAGCCCAGAGCTTTGTCTTTCTTTTTGAAACAGTCTGTAAACTAGACAACTACGCCTTTCATCCGCCACCATCTCCGGTAGTATTTTAGGTGGGCTGTATTGGTTAAGGTTGTTTCTCTGTCGGTCACAGAAGTGACCACCGCATCATTGGCCGCAATTTTGGAGTACCGCTATCTCTCGGTAAACCAAGTGGCGACGATCGTTGGTCTGCGCCCCAAATCTGCGTCAGAACTGCTCCTGCGTCTTGAGCGGCACAAAGCCCTTTCCCACTTTGGTAACACCGGCATCCGCGGATACGGCAAAACTCCAAAGGTTTATTACCTCACCAAACGAGGTCATCGAATACTCGCGCAAGAATATGAAGCTATCGGGCGCGAGATCGCCCCATTCCGCCAAGTGAACATTACCAGCCGCTGGTCACCGCTGATGTACCACCGCATGGCAACGCTCGATGTCATGGCGGCACTTGAGCGAGACCTGCAAACGGCCAATGGATACAACCGCATCGGCACACTGGTTGAATACCGACG
>CAZDXI010000382.1:0-3209 GCA_964509095.1 uncultured Rhodobacterales bacterium | reverse complement strand
GGGTATAGGCTTCCAAAGTGCCATCAGCACCTGCCTTACCTTCTGCTTTGTTCGCCACGAGGATCACCTCTGCCGCACGTTTGCGAAGGATATCGGCAAAAAGCTGATCCGTCGGCGTGATCCCAGTGCGGGCATCCACCATAAACACACAGATATCGGCCATATCCACAGCCCGCTCTGTCAGGCGACGCATCCGGCCCTGAAGGCTGTCATCCGTGATTTCTTCAAGCCCGGCTGTATCAATCACCGTAAAACGCAGATCACCCAGACGCGCAGCGCCTTCCCGCAAATCACGGGTGACCCCCGGCTGGTCATCGACCAAAGCCAGACGCTTGCCCACCAGACGGTTGAACAGCGTGGATTTGCCAACATTGGGCCGCCCCACAAGGGCGAGAGTGAACGACATAACAGCGCTCCGATTAGAGATCAGAGGCGCGCTTTAGCCTATCGACGCGACATGCGAAAGGGGGTCAGCGATAGGCCAGCAATTGGCCATTGGCGCTAACGACATAGAGCGTCCGCCCCGCAATGGCAGGCGCAGACGCCGCACCACCGGGGATTTCGGCGCTATGTACCAGTGCGCCATTTGTGGGATCATAACCCCGCAGGGTGCCATCGGACGACGCGAGCAGCACCCGCCCACCGGCAACCAGCGGACCGTAATGCGCATAAATCGCAGCACGCCGGCGCGGGCGATCTTTGGTGAATTCAGGAAGATCCGTCGACCAAATCCGATCACCCGATCCTGCGTCCAGACGCACCAGCTCATTGCGATCCGAGACAACAAAGACGCTGCCACCCACGGGCCATATCGGCCCCATCGCGCCTTCTTGAGCGGTCCAAAGCCGGGACCCGTTCCCAAGGTTCAACGCCACGATACGACCAGACTGGTTGCCTGCGTACACACGCGTGCCATCGACAACCGGTGGTGCTGTGATGTCACCAACCTCGGAACTGGCATAGCCACGACGTTCACCGACAACAGCAGCGTCCCAGCGGCGCAAGCCTCCTCGACGGAACACGGCCTGAATGTCACCGGAGCCAAAGGCAAAGATCGCCAGATCACTGGTCAGCACGGGCGCAGGTGCGCCCAGTACGTTGCGAAGGTCTTGAGCCGCCCCAATCTGCCATTCGATGCGACCGGAGTCTTTGTTCAAAGCCCAGCCTGTGTCATCGCCCGATGTGATGTAGACCAGATTTCCCTGAACCGAAGGCGCACCGGACCCGGTGGCTTCCAGTTCTTGTGTCCAAACCACGCTGCCATCGCTGGCATTGAGGGCTGCGAGAATGCCAAAGCCAAGCGTGACGTAGACACGGCCATCGGCGTAAGCAATCCCCCCACCCGTTGCTTCGTCCGAGCCGTCGTTCGCAGGCGTCAAATCCCGCGACCAGAGCGTTGCCCCTGAGGTCGAGGTCGCCGTTACGGTTGCGGCTGAATCCAGCGTGTAGATGCGCCCATCGGCAATTACAGGACTGGCGGTAATGCGTTGTTTGCGGCTGTTGCCCTGACCGATATCCGCGCTCCACGCCAATGTCGGAGCCGCCGACAATGCCGGATGCGTCGTCCGATGCGCCGGGGACCCCCAGAACTGCGCCCAAGAAGAATTCGCCGTCGCAGCTCCCAAGTTAATCGGGCGCGACTCATTTTCGGCGACCACGTCTGCGTCGGGTTCATTCAGCACGTCGCGCAGATTCTCGCGCGGTCCGGGCAGAATATCTTCGCGCCCCTGATCGCAGGCGCTCAGGAAAAGCGTTCCACTCAAGAACAGAGCAGTCAGAACCCCACGAGAAGGCGCACGGGCTGTGAAATCATCAAGTATCGTCATGTGCCGGGACCCCGGTCAGTTGTCTGCCTGTGGCTGTGCCTCAATCAGAGTGGACAAGTCAGGTTCCCCACCCAGCGCCACAATCACCTGCATTGCGCGCTGTTGCAAGTCCGAGGTCGTCTCTGCATCAGTCAGGATCGACTGGAAGCGTTCAATCGCGGCGTCGGGTTCCCCGAGTTCCACGGAAATCAGGCCAATCTGTTCTTCTGCCAGAAGGCGCAAGGGATTGCCGGGAATGGCATAGTTGTTGAACCCGGCACGACGATCAGCGGCGGACAGGCTGGTGGATTGCAACAGCAAGGCCTTGAACCCGGCGATCTGGCGATAGATTCCCGGAACCTCGCCGTTTTCTGACAGCTCCGTCAAACGCGCGACGGCGCCATCACGATTATCCGCACCGGCGAGTTCAGCCGCTGCAATCATGTCGAGTGCAGCGCGTGCCCGTTGATCCTCGGTTTGAATTTCGGAAATCGCGACAGACCGAGCGGTTTGGTCGTTCATGTTGAGCGCTTCAACGATATTGTCACCAAGGGCTTCAGCCTGCGCACGTTCTTGCGCTTTGCCATATTCGGACCACGCGGCTCCACCGACCAACAGGATAACGGCCAAAGCGGCGATCCATCCGTATTTGCGCACATAGCCATAGAGCTTGTCGCGTCGGACTTCTTCGGTCACCTCTTCGATAAAGCTGTCAGTATCGCTCATGGCGGGCCCTGCCTGTTCGGTTTTCTGCAAGTTTTGCCTGTCTTACCCCGCTCACGCCCCCAAGCCAAGAGCGCGGATCAGCGAAAAATTGTTGCATTGCAGCGATTTGCAAAAAAATGTAAACTGAACTGGTTAGTTTAGCGTATTACGCACATATATCGGATCAAGACCTGATTGATTTTGGTCCGACGCATGACATGAAAACGAGGCTCAAGATGCGCATTTTTCCGGTTCTTCTGGCGCTGATTGTGGGTGCTGCCCTTTATTTTTGGGTGGTGGAACGCGATACATTGTACGCGCAACTGGGTGTTGAGGCCGCCGAGACGCCTCCGACAGAGGAAGACACGACTGATGACGGGGTCACGGAAGATGGTGTGATCCGGGTGGTCGCGGTGAAGTCGACAGCCCAGGTGATCGATACCGCCGTTATCCTGCGCGGCCAGACAGAAGCGGTGCGTGAAGTCGAGGTTCGCTCCGAAACGTCCTCCACCGTGATCTCGGACCCGATCCGCAAAGGGAACTTTGTCGAAGCGGGGCAGGAAATGTGCGTGCTTGACGCAGGCACACGGGGCGCTCAATTAGCTGAAAGCAAGGCCCGGTTGAGCGAAGCCATCGCCAGAAAGGCAGAAGCCGAAGCGCGCGTACCAGAAACCGAAGCCCGCGTCGCCGAAGCACAAG
>CAZDXI010000381.1:0-3209 GCA_964509095.1 uncultured Rhodobacterales bacterium | reverse complement strand
CGAAGAACCGGTGGAGCGGATGAAACAGCCCGGCATCCTGATCGCCGGAGAGGGTGTCGTGGATGGGGGAGAGACGAAAATCCTGCTCCAGATATTCTCCAAAACCGTGATCGGGCCGATCTTCTTTGAGTTCATTGAACGCAAGGGCGACGATGGCTTTGGGGAAGGCAACTTCAAGGCGTTGTTCGAAAGCATCGAAGCCGAAGAAGCGGCCAACGGTGACTACGGGGATGTCGCGGCGCAGTGACCTGTAGGCTGGGTTTTCAGCTCATCCACAATTACGTCTTGGGCATCTTCAGCACGACGCTGCGTTTGCCCTTTTTGTAGCGCAACTCGCCTTCACCGATGGCGGACACACGGCCCCCGTCCAGACGATCACCCACCTTCAGCTTCTTGTAGCGGCCGTTCGACAAGCGCACGAGCGCGCGGCGATTGGACGGCGTGCCATAGACCCCCATCAGGTTGATCCGGTTGAGGCGGATCGCGTTGTTCACGGTCGCCTCTTTGGTCACAGAACTGCGCGACGGAATCTTGGGCTGTACCACACGCGGGGCTACGGCGGCGACTTGTTGTGTGGGTGCGGGGGCGGCTTCTTCGGCCTGTTTGGTGGCGCGCGCCACGGTGCGCGCAAAGTTCCGAGGCCGCGCATTCGGGCGATAAGAGGTCGCGATGGCATGCTCTGTCGGGGTTTCGTCCTCTTCGGCGACCTGTTTGCTGGTCTGTGGACGCAAGCGCGGGCGGAAGTCAGCTAGTTCGGCGCGCGAAAGCCCCCCGAGTTGCTGGCGTTCGGTGTTTTCGACCAGATTTTCCGGGCGCGAGCGCGGACGGAAGGCCGCGAGTTGCGGAGCCGGTTGTGCGTCTTCTGCCTGTTCGGGCACTGCCGCGCGATCCGGCGTCGGCGGCGGCACAAGCGGCGGTTTTCCAAGGAAGACCAGCACCCCGTCCGGAGACACCGCGCCTTCGGGCGTGGGGACCACAAGCCCCCGAGAATCCAGCGCAAAACTGATGCCCGGAGGCGCAGGGTTCGACGGCGCACGCATCTCCCGATCACTCAGGAAACTGCGTTGCGGCATCAGTGCGACCGCATCAAAGGACAGGTTCGCCCGGTCAATCGAGGTCATGTAGAGATCATCGAGCGACATCAGCCCCGGAGGATTGGGCACCACAGGCGGGATCGTCCAGATGCCGGTTATGGCGTAGTGTGCCTGAGCCTCTTCGGGATCAAACACAGCCCCCGGTGTCGGCGTGGCCAACGCGCGCGGCGCGTCCTGATCCAGAGGCAGAGTGTCCGTCAATGACGCGGTAATCAGTTGCGCCTGAGGCAAGTCAGCGGGTTTGGGTGCGACGCCAAGATCAGGGGCTTCGACCAGAGTTTCCGGTGCCGGGTCCGGTGGGCGCGGGGCAAAGAACCGGGATACGCCGCCATCTTCCCGCATGAAAACTGACGCCCAAGCGGCAACTCCCGCCAGGAACAGGATCAGCAACGCGGTCAGCATCAGGCCAAGATAGCGCGGCTTGCCACCGGTGATCGCGCCGCCTGCGACTTCGGGTTCGCGCGCCCCAAATATCGTCATGCGTCTGCGTTCAGAGCTGTCCTGCTGTGCCGGTGCCGGGTCGGCTGTATATGCGGCGGCTTGGTATTCTGGTTCAGGTGTTGCGTCGAATTCCGGTGCGCGCGGCGCTGGCGGAATGGGTTCCAGACGGCCCTGCCCACCGCGACGACTGACAAAGCTGCCGGGTGCCGGCGGCACTGCAGACACAGGCGCGGGTTCCGAACCCGGAAGAGACCCCGACAAAACCCCCGACGTGGGCATTGGTGGGACATCCCGGCTCGCCCCACCCAAGGCAGGAATGGGCGCGGATATGTCGGCCTCGTCCGCGACTTCATAGCCGGACAGGTCATGGGGCGGGTCTTGAACCGGGGTTGCCGGAGTGCTGTCTTCTACGGCCAGAACCGGGGCGGAGGTTTCTTCTATCGCGCCGATTTCCACGACGGCGACGCCGTCAGGTTCGATGTCATCCCCGGGCGCCAGCAAACTGGATGCATGGGCGGTGGCGCCAAAGAACGGCTCCCCCAGAAAACCAGCGCCGTCCGGGATGGCGACAAAGCTGATCGGCTCAAACCGGTGTTCCAGCGCAAAGGCTTCCGCTTCGGCCAGTGTTTCTTCGGCCACTGCCGCGATATGCGTGCGCGCGCCATCGGGTGACAAATCGAACGCCAGTTCGGACACCGCATAAGGCGTTGCGCCATCAAGAGCGGCTTCGGCGGCACGACGCAAATCTTCGGGCGGCGTGTTACCGGTGTCGATGGAGGTGTATTTGATCTGTTCGGTCGGAAGGATCAGCTTGGTGCGAAGACCGGACGGGTCCAGGTCCAAAGCGGTGCGACGCAAGGACGACAACGCATCATTCAGATCCGCGTCATCCAAGGCCACAGTACCAACCAACCGCCAGCCACCTGCCGCACGGTGCAGCAGCCGAAGTCCATCAAAGGACAGGGAGAGCGCGAAATTGGCTTTCATCGTGACGTTGGTGTTCAGACCCTGCTCTGGTCTTCGTGACCTGTTACTTCCCCCAACTTAAAGCAGCTTGGCGCGGAGGGAAAGAAAAAGCGGGCCATCCAAGGGACAGCCCGCGCATTTTCAACCGACGCGAGTCGGATCAGCTGACAGCTTTGGACAATGCCTGATCCAGATCGGCAATCAGGTCATCGGCGTTTTCAATCCCGATGGACACACGCACCACTTCCGGAGCGGCCCCGGCGGCCCGCTGTTGATCGGCGGTCAATTGCCGATGGGTGGTCGAAGCCGAGTGGATGATGAGCGAACGCGCATCCCCAAGGTTGGCCACATGGCTGAAGATTTCCAAAGAGTTCACCAGTTTCACACAAGCGTCATAGCCACCCTTGACCGCGAAAGTGAACAAACCACCCGCACCTTTGGGGCAGATTTTGGAGACCCGCTTGTTGTAGGGAGAGGATTTCAGACCGGCATAGGTGACGTAATCCACCCGGTCATCCTTTTCGAGCCATTGAGCGAGCTTCACCGCGTTTTCGACGTGACGCTCCATACGCAGGGACAGGGTCTCCATCCCGCACAAGGTATAATGCGCCGCCTGAGGGTTCATGGTCATGCCAAGGTCCCGAAGGCCGATGGCAATGCCATGGAAGGTGAAGGCGAGGGGTCTAAACGTTTCGTGGAACTTGAGGC
>CAZDXI010000380.1:2847-3227 GCA_964509095.1 uncultured Rhodobacterales bacterium | reverse complement strand
GCACCAGCCCGCCCACCAAGGGCGCGGACATGGGTAGGTGCATAAAGTTGATGAACACCGACAGCCCCAAGATCCCGAACACAATGGACGGCACGGCCGCAAGGTTGGAAATATTGACCTCAATAATGTCCGTCAGCCGGTTCTTGGGCGCGAATTACTCAAGGTAGATACTCGCCGCAACGCCGATGGGAAGTGACAACACCAGAACGACCAACATCATGAACAGCGACCCCAGCATCGACACGCCCATGCCTGCCGCTTCGGGCCGTGCGTCAGACGCATCTGCACCCGTGATAAAGGCCCAGTTGAAGCGTTTTTTCAGGGCGCCTTCCGCGACTAATTGATCCACAAAATCAAGCTGTTCCGCGCTAATATTCTTG
>CAZDXI010000380.1:0-2809 GCA_964509095.1 uncultured Rhodobacterales bacterium | reverse complement strand
ACCCGGCCCTTTAGATACCCATCGACGCGGGATTGGGCGAGGAACTCGAATTCAATCGTCTCACCAATCCGCTCCGGGTTGGCGATTACGAAATCTCGCAACTGCGCGGCGGCACTTTTGGACAAGATGCCGGCCATTGCCTTGGACTTCAGGTCGGTGTCGATCCCGGCTTCGGCCACCTTGGCCTCGAACGCGCCCTTGATCAGTGGGGCGTACCCAAAGGTCGACACTTTCTTGATCTTCTCAAGATCGCGCTCCCCGCTCTTGTCGAGCTTGGCTTCCAGCAGTTCCACATCCAGCGTCACATAGGTCTGCTGGAACGCACCCGTCCCGCGGGACACGATGTTCACGACCAGAATGGCCAACATCAGCAAGCCCGCGCAAATCGCAAGGATGCCATAGAACCGGAACCGCTTCTCGGCGGCATTGCGTTTGCGTGTGCGCGCATCCTCGGTCAGCAGCGATGTGTGTGTTGCGTCGCTCATTCATACTGCTCCCGATAGGTGCGCACGATATACAGGGCGAGGATGTTCAGCCCCAGCGTCAGCACAAACAACGTCAGCCCCAGTGCAAAGGCGACGAGTGTTTCCGGGCTGGCGAAATCGGTATCCCCCGTCAACTGGCTCACGATCCGGGTGGTGATGGTGGTCATGCTTTCCAGCGGGTTCAGCGAGAATTTCGCAATCGCCCCTGCCCCAAGCACCACGATCATGGTTTCCCCAATCGCGCGGGATGCCGCGAGCAGGATCGCGCCGACAATGCCGGGAAGGGCTGCGGGCAGCACCACTTGCTTGATCGTCTCTGATTGCGTGGCACCCAAGCCCAGCGAGCCATCGCGCATCGCTTGCGGCACCGCGTTGATGATGTCATCCGACAGCGAGGACACAAACGGGATCAGCATGACCCCCATCACAAGCCCCGCCGTCAGCACGGCTGTTGCGCCAGACATCCATTCCACGCCCAACAGCCCCTCGTCTCCGCGTCCAAAGATGCTGACCAGAAACGGCCCCACCGTCAGCAACGCGAACAGGCCGTAAACGATGGTCGGGATCCCGGCGAGGATTTCCAGCAGCGGCTTGGCAAATCCCCGCACCGTGGGTGAGGCGTATTCGCTCAGGTAAATCGCCGAAAACAACCCAATCGGCACCGCCACCAGCAGCGCAATCAACGAGATATACAGCGTCCCCCACAAGAGCGGCAGGATCGACAGGTCTGAGTCGCCTCGGAAATTCGGCGCCCATGTGCCGCCAAAGAAGAAATCGCTCCACGAATGCAGGCCAAAGAAGTTCTTGGTTTCCACCAGCATCGACAACACGATGCCCACGGTCGTCATCACCGCGACAAAGGCCGCCAGCCACAAAAGCGCGCGGATACCGGTTTCCACGACGTTGCGCGCCCGGAACTCTGCGTTGGTGGCATAAAGCGATGCGGCAAAGCCGATGAGCGCCAGCGCCATCACCACAATGCTCATCCACGTGAAACCTGTCGCCGCGCGAACGCGGTAACCCTGCGCAGCACTTACGACCTCGCTCGATACGTTTGACCCCAACGCGACACCAAGACCGGCCAACGTCTTGCGCATGTGCTCGACATCCAGACCGCTCCCGCTTGCCTCTGCCGCGCTCATCTCTCCGGCGGCAACAGCAACATCCAGCCCTGCGGCCACGCGCTGTACTTCGCTCATCACCAGATCGCGGGTGGAGCCTTCGGGGATCGCCGCATCCGGGATCACTGCCTGTACGGAATTCGTGATCAACGCCGGTTGTGCCATCAACCAGATCGCAAGAACGGCCAATGCCGGAACCGCCGTCGCAAGGGCCGCGTTGTACCCGTAATAGCTGGGCAACGAATGCAGAATGCGCACATCGCCCCCTGCCGACCCAATCGCGCGTTTGCGCGCCAGCACATAGCCCAACGCCGCCAAAAGCAGCACCGCAAGCACAAGCGCCCATGTGCCGGAAAGCCCGAAAAAGACGCCGGATTGCGTTACCTCAGTCACGTTTACCCTACCCCGTCTTTCGTTCGTTCAGGCAAGGCGCAACCGATGCGCCCTGCCCGAGGTTTTGTTCAGGACGCGCCGCCGATGACGGTCTCGTCCGCCACGACCGCTTGCGTGTCTTCCAGTTCGGGATCAGCCACCAGACCGTATTCCGCGAGCGGTCCATCCGGGCCGGCGATCTCTTCCAGAACAAAGAACTCCGCGAAGTCCTTCAGACCCGGGATCACGCCGATATGCGCCTTTTTCAGATACATGAACAGCGGACGGGACACAGGATATTCACCGCTCGCGATGGTGTCTGTGGACGGGACCACGCCCGCCATTGTCGCCACTTGCAGCTTGTCGGTGTTGTTCTCATAGAACGCCAGACCGAAGACGCCGATCCCGTTTCGATTGGATTCGATACGCGCCAGCGTTTCGGTGTAATCCCCGTCAATATCAACGGATTTCCCGTCCGTGCGCAGCCCGATGCAGGCTTTCTCAGCGGCTTTCTTGTCGCCGCCATTGGCCTCTTTCAGCATCTCAAACGCACCTGTGGCTTCGCACCCCGCAAGGATCACCTTGTCCTCGAACACTTCGCGTGTGCCGTGCTTGGTGCCAGGCACAAACGCTTGAATAGGCTGATCCGGGAACGCGGCGTTGACCTCATTCCAGTTGCTATTCGGGTTGGCCACCATCGCGCCATCCACAGGAACCTGTGCAGCCAGTGCAAGGTACCAATCGGTTGGCGTGAACTCGAACGCATTGCCATCAATGTCAGAGGCAAAGACGATCCCGTCATATCCGATGCGCACTTCGATGATGTCGGTC
>CAZDXI010000379.1:0-3241 GCA_964509095.1 uncultured Rhodobacterales bacterium | reverse complement strand
CACGTAGCCAAAGCGCCGAGCCGAGTTGAAACCGGTGTCTGGGTGATGCGCAACAATGCCGCCTGCTTCCTGACCGCGATGCTGCAGCGCGTGCAGTCCAAGGGCCACGAAGGTCGAGGCATCCTGCGCGCCGATCACGCCGAAAATGCCGCATTCTTCCTTGAGTTTGTCGTCATCGAAGGGATGGGCGGGGGGCAGCTGGGGCGGTGTCACGGGGGCGTTGGCTCCGAATCCGTACGAGTCACCGGAGTATTTACCAAGGCTGCTGCTGGGAGTCACGACGCCATACGATTTGGATGGTGTTATCCATTTAGTAACTCACATCAGCGACAAACCTGCCAGTAATTGAGCGGACACTGAGATGACCCGACGTCTGTTTGGGAGAAAAGACAAACCGATGCCTAACGATACCCGAGATTCTGCCATTCTGCAGGTGGTCGATCGTTACTTTGCATCGATTGCGTTCACCCCTGATGGTGTCATCCTTCGTGCAAACAGGAATTTTCTGGACGCGTTGGAATACGAACTGAATGACGTCATGGGCAAGCACCACAGCATGTTTGTTCCGCAAAGCGACCGCGATTCTGCTGCCTACCAAGAATTCTGGCACGACCTGCGCTCTGGCGAACCGTTCACCGGTCAGTATGAGCGCATCACCAAGTCTGGTCGCAGCATTTGGATCCAAGCCACCTATGCACCGGTGTTTGATGACAACGGCAAATTGATCGAAGTGGCGAAAGTGGCGTCGGACATTACTTCCCGGGTCGTGGTTCAACAACAGGTCAGCGACGGATTAAGCGCGCTGGCTGAAGGCGATACGACATTCCGCGTTCAGGCCGCACCGGGATCAGAAATGTATGACCTGGCCGAGACTTACAACAAGTCCGTGGACGGGTTGGGTCACGTATTGCAGGTCGTTTCGAATGTGGCTGGCGGGTTGGACGAATCTGCCCGGGATGTGCGCAATAACAGCTCGCAGGCGGCTCAGATCACCCAAGACAATGCCAGCGCCGTCGAAAGCGCGTCTGAAGATGTGTCTTCCATTGTGGGCACGGTTGCGCAAACAACAGCAGATGCAACTGAATCCGAAGGCTCCGCAAAGGCCGCGGCAAAGGTGGTCGAATCCGCGTCCGAAGAGCTTTTGGCTGCGATTGCGGGTGCAGAAGAAATGCGCAAGGTCGTCGACAACATGGCAGGTATCAACCAGACGATTGAGGCGATTGCGTTTCAGACCAATATGCTGGCCTTGAATGCCGGGATCGAAGCCGCGCGTGCAGGGCCGTCTGGCGCGGGGTTCGCGGTTGTCGCGAGTGAAATTCGCAACCTTGCCGCGCGATCCAATTCCGCATCCAGTGAGATCAAGGCATTGATCGAACAAGCTGTGAAGCAGTCTTTGTCCACCGAAGAGCGCGTGAAATCCAGCGACAAGAACCTGTCCGATGTGCACGGCTCAATCGCGGATGTGGTCGAGAAGATGGTCGCGATCACGGCCTCGGCGCAAGAACAATCCGAACGCTTGTCCGTGCTCGACAGTACTTTGCGGAACCTGTCGTCCTCTGCCCAGCGTCATGCAGAGGTGGCGGAAGAAAACTCGCGCTCAGCCGAACAACTGGTGGATTTCGGTCAGCAACTTGCGTCTGAACTTGATCGATTTAACCAAGCAGCCCCAACCCGGTATTCTGGCGCGGCCTGACGTGTCGGGACGGCGGACCCGTTCAAAGCGAAACTCGGGTGCGCCGTCCTGAAAGATGTCATCTGTCGATCACACCTGAGCAATCGACACGATGGTGTTGTCCTGTGACAAGGGATGCGCATCGGAGGTGGTCTCGAAATGACCCGCTTCGAGCAATGTCAGAAAGGCACGTGCCTGACCAAAGCTCAGCGTGTGAAAGAAACTAGCGCCCGCGCTGCGCGCATGCAGCAGGCAGCCGGTGTTCGTCCACACCATTTCCTCTTCGGCCAGGGTCATGCGATACATCTGCCCCACGTCTGACGTGGCGCGGCGCACCCCGAAGTGACCTTCCAGAGCAGAGACCGGCAAGCTGAGATGGTCGCTTTGTGCTTCGGAATAGGACAGCGGTGCTTCAAACCCGATATGAGCCTCTCCGGGCATGTGCAGGGCGTTGCAATTGCCAAGAGCACCTTCGGGGATGAAAAAGAGTCCCGGTTCGTGTTGCACCCGCTCAATTGACCGGATCAGCGTGAACCCACCATCTAGCGTTGCCACATCCATACCGGGCTTGAGCAGCGTCGGAGATGTCCAGCCATTCGGCGTGTCCAGCATGGCTGTGTCACCCAGAATGATGTCGGCACCAGCCGGTGCGGGCAGAACGATGGTGTTTTCGAATTCTTTGATAAAACGTGTAAACATATTGTGCGTCCTCTAGCTGAATGCGCGGTGAAGCGCTGCGTTGGTTCGAGCACAGATTGGGGCTTCAATTTTGCCTCGATTTCGTCACAGAGGCGGCAAGTTTATGTCTTTGTTCCCCAGACCGCGAAAAATATCGATCCTCGCTATAATTGGTGAGTTGACCGCAACTAGATTAACGAATGGTTAACCGTAAGCCCTTTTAAACAGGCAATTTCGCGGCGGGGCTTGGGCAGGCCCAAGACAGATTCGCGGCACGCGCCCGAATCTCGTCACAGCAATTCCACGCTGTAGGTGGTCTCAGATTGTGTCAAATTTGAGGAAAAGCAGCGCGATCTGTCCCGCGCTGCGTAAGTGATTGTGCCCGGTTTACCGACAATTCACCAACAGGTCTTCGTACCGCTGCGCGAACCAGCCCAGAGCCTGCTCTGGGTTGCGCTCTGCGATGCGGTCGGTGAACTGGGTGAACACAGCAGCAGAGCGGCTTTCGTCCACAATCGTGAATTCCTGCCCGGTGATCACGGTGTCATAGACAAAGAACGCAATCGCCACCAACAGGATGCCGCGCACCACACCAAAGAGGAAGCCGAGCCCCTGATCGATGCCACCAAGCGCGGAGCGCTGCACGAGGGAGGCAAACAGGGGCGTAAACAGCGATACAATGATAAGCGCTGCAACAAACACCAACGCAAACGCACCGACCACGGACAATTCACAGCTATCGGCAACGAAATCGCCAATGAACGGAATTTCCCGCACCAAGGGTTCTACGCGCGGAGCAAACATATAGGCCACGACGGCCGCGATAATCCATCCGGCGATAGCCATTGCCTCGCGCACAAGCCCGCGCCCGTAAGCCAGCAGGGCCGACAC
>CAZDXI010000378.1:0-3244 GCA_964509095.1 uncultured Rhodobacterales bacterium | reverse complement strand
CAAAGGCGGCGAAGTGCAGTTCAAAGCCGAAAAGGCTGGTGTTGTACACGCAGGTGTCGGCAAAGCATCCTTTGACGAAGGTAAACTGGTCGAAAACGTCCGCGCCTTTGTCAGTGCGGTTGCCAAAGCCAAGCCGTCCGGTGCCAAAGGCGCTTACATGAAGAAAATCGCGCTGAGCTCCACAATGGGGCCGGGCGTGAGCATCGACATCGACAACGCTGTTTCCGAATAAATCCTTCGGAACATTACGAATTTGGAAGACGCCCCGAGACCACGGGGCGTCTTTTTGCGTTTTAAGCATATGTTAGGTGGGCTTTGTTAGCCTGCGCCCCAGTGATGTTTTGATTTTGGGGTGTCTCCATGAACCTTTTGAAGCGTAACTTTTTGGCCTTTGTTGTCGGGGCCATTGCATTGCCAGTTCTCGCTGCCGGCGTTGGCGTCCCGAAAGGTCAGGTCGTGTTGACGGTATCCGGGTCCATCACATCTGAAGCCGATGTTATCGAATTTGATCGCGACATGTTGCAAGCATTGGATTGGCGTGAAATTCGCACCTTTACGTCCTTTACCGAAGGGGAGCAGGTCTTTGCAGGGCCGACGCTTGCTTCGGTTCTTGCATCCGTCGGTGCGCAAGGATCGGTGATCGCGGCGACCGCGCTGAATGACTACACCGTTGAAATCCCTCTTTCGGATGCAGAGGAACACAACGTCATTCTTGCAATGGACCTGAATGGTAAACCCATGCGTATTCGTGACAAAGGCCCGATCTGGGTCGTTTACCCTTTGCGCGAAGAAGACGCCGCCAAGCAGATGTTCGACAACAAGATGATCTGGCAACTCGACCGGCTTGCGATCCGCTGACAGATCGCAGATGTTCAGGCCGACACGGGTTGTCCGTGCTCTAATTGCGATTGCCCTGTGTGTGGCGCTGGTTGTGTCGTTCATCTGGAACCGCAATCAGACCAACGCTGCACGCGACAGGCTTGGCATGGCCGTTGTCAGCACGTCATGGAAGCTGAGCGAGATGATCTATGAGGGCGAACAGCTCTCAAGCGCTTTCGCGTTTTATGTGCATGCCGATCTTCCGATTGAAGATGTACAGCGGCAATTCGACATCTTTTGGAGTCGGATTACGGTTCTTGAGAACCTCGAAATGTCTCGGGAAGTCGAGTTTGCTGCGGTGCTTGGCGATTTTGAGCCTTGGCTTGAGAAACTAGACGCTCTCATATACGCCCAGACGCCGCCGGCGCGAGCCAGTCTTGTATCCGCCCGAGAAGAGCTCGGAACCAAAATCGTAAAAGCCCGGCGCGCTTGGTTGACGGAATACAACACGACGAGCTTTGACCGCCTCTCCCCGATGACAGCCGAAATGAGCAGGCAGACACGCATTTTTGAAAACACGGCTGCTGTAATCCTCAGTTGCATAATTCTCTACCTGTTGGTCGAACTGTACCTGTCAGGTACGGCGATGCAGCGTGAGCAAGAACTGAATGAAGCGGCTCAGGCGGCAAATCGTGCGAAATCCCAGTTTATCGCGAATGTCAGTCACGAGATCCGAACGCCTCTGAATGGGATCATGGGGACGGCGACGTTGTTGTCCGAAACCGCGCTGTCCAGAGAGCAAAAGGAATACGTGAATGTGCTTGAACAGGCTGGTGGTCTGTTGCTGAGCACAATCAACGACGTGCTGGATTTCTCAAAGATGGAGGCGGGGGAGCTAGCTGTTCAGGGGGAAGACTTTGACGCACCTGCGTTGTTCAAAGCCGTCGAAGGACTGTACCAGCCCCTTGCGCAATCCAAGAGCATCGGATTGGTGTTCGACGTGGACCAAGATCTGCGCATGCTGCACGGCGATGGGCGCCGTCTGCGTCAGGTTCTGCACAATCTCATTTCAAACGCGATCAAGTTCACCGACACTGGGCAAGTAACTGTCAACGTAAGGCTGAATGCCACTCAGGGTGATGTAACCGAACCCGCATTGGTGATCTCCGTTTCTGATACGGGGATTGGGATTCCAGCTGACGATGTAGCGCGCGTTTTCGAACCTTTCGGCCAGTCAGACAGCAATGACACCCGGCGTCACGGAGGCACCGGTCTCGGCCTCACGATTTCGCGCAACCTGTGTCGTGCGATGGGCGGGGATTTAACCTTGGACAGCGCTCAAGGCGAAGGTTCGACGTTTTGTATCACAGTTCCATTCAACCCTGTTCAAGTTGTTGCCGATTCCAGTTTGACCCGGGCGCACATTGCGGAGGAACTAGGTGCCAAACTATCCGGCTGCTCGATATTGATCGTGGATGACACGCGGACGAACCGCTTCATCCTCAAGAAATTCCTGCGTGATACCGAGTGTGATTTGACTGAAGCCGATTGCGGTCAAGCTGCGGTCGATCTGGCGCGGGATACGGCGTATGATGCGATCCTCATGGATGTGCAGATGCCCGGAATGGATGGTGTCACTGCGACGCGCAATATTTTATCTATGTATCAAAGCTTGCAGTTGCCGGCACCTTTGATCTTCGGTGTGACTGCCAACGCTTTGCCGCACCAGGTGGATACATACAAGGCTGCGGGGATGCGCGCCGTGTTGCCGAAACCAGTCTCCAAGTCTGCGTTGATCGGCACATTGCAAGATCATCTTAGACCGGAGCCGATGCGAGGCGATCTGTTGCCGCGTGCCGGTTAATGCCACAGGTGGCGTGGCGTTCGCGACAGAAGGACTTGGCAAGTGAGCCTTTTGCGACTAACTCCACGCCTGTAGGCACAACGCGATTCGTGTGACGGCCTATGCTTTCGTCCGAGACGGTGGGTTGGAGCAATCCGGTAAATCCTGCCTGAGACGGGAACAGAAATCTTCTCCAGATGCTCAACTGTAGAGCCTCTGGCGGTTCTGGCCCGTTGTTTTTCGAGGACCAAAACTGCCGGAGTGATCCGGTGTAAACTGAGCCGGGACCTGATTGGGTCCCAAAATGGAGTAAAACTGTGGATAGAGCCCAGAAAGAGAAAGTGGTCGACGAACTCGGCCAGATCTTCGAAAGCTCTGGCGTCGTGGTGGTTTCCCACTATGTCGGCCTGACAGTTGCTGAAATGCAGGACCTTCGCGCCCGCGCCCGTGGCGCAGATGCGGCGGTTCGTGTTGCTAAAAACAGGCTCGCCAAAATCGCCCTGGACGGCAAACTCATCGAAGGCATGGGCGCGCTGATGACAGGGATGACCGTTCTGACCTATTCTGAGGATCCTGTGGCTG
>CAZDXI010000377.1:0-3266 GCA_964509095.1 uncultured Rhodobacterales bacterium | reverse complement strand
AGACCAAGCACGAACCACAAATCCAGAGCCATGTTGACCCCGTTCATCACCAGTTGCAGCACCAGCACCCGGCCCGTCTGTTCCATCGCGACGAGCCAGCCGGTGATGGCATAGACCGCAATCGCCGCCGGGGCAGAGATGATGCGAATGCTCAGATATTGCTGCGCAAGTGCCTCGACTTCATCCGATGCGGGGGATGCAAGGAATGCCCCGCGAAAGATCGGCCCCTGCAACAGGATAAGCACCGCACCGGCGGCAAAGGCGATCAGAAGCGCGCGGGTCAGCAACGCGGCGACTTCGGCGCGGTCGCCCTCACCTTCCGCCTGCCCCACAAGGCCAGTTGTGCCCATGCGCAAGAAACCGAACACCCAATAGATCGTGGACAGGATCACTGCGCCGATCCCGACCGCTCCGGTCGGCGCAACCGCACCTGTCTGGCTGACTACGGCTGTGTCCACCGCTCCGATCAGCGGCACCGTTGCGCCTGACAGCACAATCGGCAGGGCGATCTTCAAGACCCTCGAATGGGTCAGTGGCTGGGGTGGTGGCAGATCGCTCACGCAGGGTCCCGGCGTGGCATCACGAAATGACCCGTGCCTTGGGCAAACAGCTTGTCGCGGTTGTCCTGCCATCCCTCCACATGCACCGAGGCATAGCGGCGACCCGAGCGGATCACGCGCGCACGGGCATAGGCGTCCCGCGGCAGGCCAGAGCGCAGGTAGTCCACCGTGATATCGACCGTTTTGGGCAAGCGCGGCAAGTTCTGTGCCAACGTCTCCGGGTCCAGCGCGCCGCTTTCAATATCTTCCCAAAGGTAAGACCAACTGAGTGTGATCATCGCCGTGACCTCCAGAAACGCCGCCGTCGCCCCGCCATGCAGCGCAGGCAGCATCGGATTCCCGATCAGCTTGTCATCATAGGCCATCACACCGGTCAGCTCATCCCCGCGTCGATCAAAGCTGATCCCCATAAACCGGATATAAGGCACGCCATTCACAATGGCCTTGAGTGCTGCATCGCGTCGTTGCTTGACGACCTGAACGGGTTCGGGACGTTTGCGGTTCATTTCACGCCCTCCACGGTGAACGCTCCAGACGCAGTGGCAACCGGGTTATCGCGATCCCCATCATGCGTGACAGCGCGCACAAATGCGACCGAGCGGGTCACATGATAACAGGTCGCCGTGGTCGTGACCGTCTGCCGCGGGCTGGCCGCGCGCATATAGTCGATGCGCAGATCGATGGTCGCGGTGCCACCGGGGTTTGCCGGATGCGCCATCACCGCTGCTCCGCAACAGGTGTCCATCAGGGCAGAGACCGCGCCGCCCGCAATCACCTTGGTAACGGGATCGCCAATCAGGTCCTCGGAATAAGGCAGCTCAATCGTAGCCACCCCATCCGCGATCTCTGTCAGGGTCATGCCCAGCGCGCGACTGTGCGGGATCGCCTCAATGAACTGTCGTGCGATTTTGGTTTTGTCGACCATGGTCTTGCCCTCTTGCTGGCTCCTTCTTCGCGCGGGTCTGCGCAAAGCACAAGTGTTGCCGTTGCGCTCTGGCGCGTGCAGTCCTAACCTTGCTGCATTCACGCGAGTCGGGAAATTTCATGGGTGAACAGCGGCTATCCTTCAAAGAGATGTGTGCGGAATTCGACGTAACACCGCGCACGCTGCGCTATTACGAATATATCGAATTGCTGCAGCCCGACCGGGAAGGCCGCGCGCGCTTTTACGGAGCGCGAGAAATCGCCCGCATGAAACTGATCCTGCGGGGTCGCAAATTCGGGTTTCCGCTGGAAGAAATCCGGCAATGGCTTCTGATCTACGAAAACGAAGGCAATGAAGCCCAAATGCGGGTCTGGGTCGAATACGCGGACCGCCAACTTGCAGAACTCGCGGAACAGCGCGCGCAATTGGACGAAGCCATGTCGGAACTCAAGGAATTGCGCGACAACGTGGCGGGTGAACTGGGCGACTAAACCGCCGGTTCAAAATTTCTGACAGTCGCTGAAACCCTCGCCGGACAGGAAGTCCCCGAAATCCAAATCTGTTGCGTCCTTCAATTGCAAGGTCAGGTTCAAGGACGCCGCCAACACCTTGGCCTTGTCGTATTCATCCTGACATTTGTACCGTGTCGACCAATCGGACCAACGCACATCGAACACTGTCGCACGGCCATCGCGGTAGAAATAGCTGCGGATGTCCTGCTTGGCGACGACATAGCGCCCGTTGATCACAATCATGTCTGCGGCAGCCGCACCTCCCATCACAGCGAGGGCAAGGGTCAGGGCGAGGCGCTTCAACATCATGAACGAGGCTTTCTTTCTTCAAACTGGCGGTACAGGTCCGTTGCAAACCATATGAACTGGTGCACGAAAGACCCAGCCGCCGTCGTCAAGGAGGCGAATTTCCGCTCCGACTTCGGTTAACCAGTTAATAAAGTTTCGCGTGACGCCGGGTTACTTTGACTCTTGTTACGTCAACTTGAAAGTGACGTAACGTTGAACTTACGTCAACGTGAACGAACGTTGTATCGAATCCCGGTACCTCTCATGTAAGCGTCAATGCAAACCGGCGGAGTAAGCCAGATGACCGAAGTAACGATGACGATCCGTGAGATGTGTGACGAGTTCGATGTCACCCCCCGTACCTTGCGTTTTTATGAAGCCAAGGAGCTGTTGTTTCCCATCCGTGAGGGGCAAAAGCGCCTGTTCACCAAAAGCGACCGAGGACGGCTCAAGCTGATCCTGCGCGGCAAGCGCTTTGGGTTCAGCCTAGAAGACATTCGCCAGTTGCTGGACCTCTATCACTTGGATGATCAGCAGCAGACACAGCTGGCCCAGGCTTATGAAGTGGCCAAGCAACGTCTGGCCGATATGGAAAGCCAGCGCGACGAACTGACAGAGGCCATCGACGGTCTCAAAGAACAACTGAAATGGGGGGAGAAAATGCTCGCCTCCATGAATAGCCAACGCAAGGTCGCTGAATAAGCGGCCTGCCCTGTAAACGACACATGACGAGAAAGCTCTGACATGCCCAGCTACACGCCCCCGACCAAAGACATGCAGTTCCTGTTGCACGATGTGCTCAATGTGACCGGGTCCGATATTCCCGGCTATGACGAACTGGAAGCGGATTTCACCAGCGCGATTTTGGAAGAGGCCGGGAAAATTTCCCGCGATGTGTTGCTGCCGCTGAATGTGGTGGGTGATACCGAAGGCTGTCGGCTGGAAAATGGTGTGGTCTACACACCCACCGGCTTCAAGGAC
>CAZDXI010000376.1:0-3268 GCA_964509095.1 uncultured Rhodobacterales bacterium | reverse complement strand
GCGTTCGTCACGATCATCATATAGCGGTTCCAGCCCCGCACCGACCAATGCGTCATACAAACCCTCACAAGCCGCATCTGCCGCGTCGTCGCCTTGCTTCAGGTTCACAATCCCGCAATGAAACGGCGTCACGCCTTCGGGCCAGATGATCCCGTTGTCGTCATGCGACGCCTCAATGATCGCACCCAGCAAGCGGCTCACCACGATCCCGTGAGAGCCCATATGCACTGGTGTTGGCTTCCCGTCGGGTCCCTGCACTGTTGCGCCCATCGCGTCGGAATACTTGGTCCCGAAATAGAAAATCTGTCCAACTTCGATGCCGCGTGCGGACTTGCGGCGGTCCTGCGGCACCTGTGCCTCAAACTCCGCCTCCACGTGGGTTTCATCCGTGCGGGCATAAAGCTCCGTGAACTCCTCCATGATCGCGCGGCACTGATCCTCGCTGTCATAGTCAATGTCCCGCTCGCCCAATGCGATGTCTGTGACTTTGCTGTCATAGAACACTTCGGACTCGCCAGTTTCGGCCAGCACAAGGAACTCGTGTGTGTTGTCACCCCCGATAGGTCCACTGTCCGCGCGCATTGGAATAGCCTGCAGCCCCATGCGTTCATAAGTGCGCAGATAACTCACCAGATGGCGGTTATATGCGTGCAGCGCGGCCTCTTTGGTCAGGTCGAAGTTATAGCCGTCCTTCATATAGAATTCCCGGCCCCGCATGACCCCGAACCTAGGGCGCACCTCATCGCGGAACTTCCATTGAATGTGATACAGCGTCAGCGGCAAGTCTTTGTAAGAGCCCACATGGGCGCGGAAAATGTCCGTGATCATTTCCTCGTTCGTGGGACCATACAGCATGTCGCGGTCATGGCGGTCCTTCACGCGGAGCAATTCCGCGCCATAGGCGTCATACCGACCCGACTCCTGCCACAAATCCGCAGGCTGCAACGTCGGCATCAGCATGGGAATGTGCCCGGCGCGAATTTGTTCTTCGTGTACGATATTCTCGATTTTTTTCAGCACCTTGAATCCCATCGGCAACCAGGAATAGATCCCCGCAGCCTGTTGCTTGATCATACCGGCGCGCAGCATCAACCGATGGCTGACAATCTGCGCCTCACTGGGCGTTTCCTTCAGCACGGGCAGGAAATATCTGGACAGACGCATCGCTTACAGCCTCTCAAATCGCGTGTTTCAGCCTGACTACAGCATTTTGCGTTTCATTTGAAAGCGCCTATCGCGTTCGGCGTCGCCATTAGTCACACAAAGCAGCTGCTGGCCGTACGAACCCACCTCAAGGAGCTTTGGACCAAAGCCGCAACAGTCGCATCGTCAGTAACCTTCCATTAGCCAAACTGCGCTACCACGAGCGCGCAGCTTACGGAGGATTTGATGGGACAACTGGCAATCGGGGAAATGCAGCAGGTCTCGGCCTATCAACGGCATATGGAGGCCCGGAATTTTTCCCTAGCGATCACGCAAGCGGATCTGTTGATCGAATCCAGTCCAGAAAATCCAACCTATTGGTTCATGCGCGGTCAGTCATATCTGCAACAAAAGCAGTCACTTCAGGCGATCAATGACTTCGCGCAGGCCAATTCCCTTAAGCCTGACGTGCCGGAATATCTGACCCAGTTCGGGGCTGCGCTGCTTGCGGGCGGCGAAACCGACTCTGCGGAAAGCTGCTTTCTTCGCGCGCTGCAACTGGACGACAGCTTTTGTGACGCATTGCTCGCGCTTGGAAGCCTATACGAAAAATCGGGCCGCACGCCCGAAGCCTCTCCCTATATTCTGAAAGCCGTGAAAGAACACTCAGACTCCGCGCCCGCGTGCCATGCGGCGGGTCGTTTCCTTCACAACTACGGCGAACGCGCAGATGCGGCACAATTCTTTGCCCAAGCGATCAAGAACGATCCCAAGCTGCCCGAACCCTACCGTGTGCTGGCAGGCTACCTACGGGAGGCTGACGATATTCCGTCGGCAGTTGCGATGTATGACGCGCTGCTGTCTCACCATCCCGAAGACTCAATTACGTTGGCCGAGCGGGCGCACTGTCTGGCACATCTGAATGACTGGGATCATCCAGGCTATGCCGACTTCAATCCTGCGACCCCTGCACAGATGGCCAGCGGGGCGTCCCCCTTCCTTTATCTTCCGTTTGAGGATCATCCAGCAAACAGCTTGAAACGCTCAAGAAAATACTCTGACCGCCTAAGCGGCCAGATCACCGAAACCCACATTGCCCCGTATGCGCATGACAAACTGCGCATTGGCTACTTCTCTGCGGACTTCCATGACCATGCGACAATGCACCTGATCGCCGGGGTGCTTGAGGCGCATGATCGAGACAAGCTCGACGTGTTTGCGTTTTCCTATGGGCCGAACCTGCAGGATCATATGCGTGCGCGTGCGGCTATGGCCGTGGACCACTTCATCGACATCACCGATATGGACGATTTTTCCGCCGCCGAACTGGCGCGGCACCATGAAATTGACATCGCTATCGACTTGAAAGGCTTCACGGCTGGCACCCGGATCAAGATTTTTGCGCATCGTGCCGCTCCGGTGCAGGTCGCTTGGCTTGGATATCCAGGTTCCACCGGCGCGCCCTTCATGGACGCGATGATCGCCGATGATGTCACGATCCCTCCGGACAAAGAAAAGCATTACAGCGAACAGGTGATACGCCTGCCGGGATGTTACCAACCCAATGACCGCAGCCGCCCCATTCCCGGTGATAGCCTGACGCGCGGAATCGTGGGCTTGCCGGAAGACGGGATTGTTTTTGCCAGCTTCAACGCGAGCTACAAGATCTCTCCCACTGAGTTCGATATCTGGATGGACCTTCTGCGCGAAACAGATGGCTCCGTTCTGTGGCAGCTCGATTGTGGAGAGGTCTCCTGCGCGAACCTCCGCAAAGCCGCTGAAGCGCGCGGCGTGGACCCAGACCGGCTGGTTTTTGCACCTCGCCTGCGGCAAGGCCCACACTTGTCTCGTCTGGCCCTGGCGGACATTTTCCTCGACACGTTCAACTGCAATGCACATACGACGGCCAGTGATGCACTTTGGGCGGGCGTTCCTGTGATCACGATGGCCGGGGATCAATTCGCTGCGCGGGTTGCGGCCAGCCTATGTCAAGCAGCCGGCACGCCTGAGACAGTCTTAGACACTGCAGAGGCATACAAAGCCAAGGCACTCGACCTTGCGTGCAACCCAGACGCATTGTCTGATCTGCGTCAGCGTTTGATATCGGGCCGCACGACTTGCGCGC
>CAZDXI010000375.1:0-3288 GCA_964509095.1 uncultured Rhodobacterales bacterium | reverse complement strand
CTATATGGACGATCTGCGTCCCGACCGCGCACGGCCCGAAGTCTGGCGCGCCTTTGCATCCGGTGCACGCGGCAAGGCGGTCGCCGGTCTGGGCGGCATCCGGGATCGCTCTTCGCTTGCGCTGACGTCGGGCCGCATGAAGCAGGACCCGATCTTCCGCGACGCGGTGCACCACTTCTTGCGCCGGTTCGACCAGACCTTTGCCGCATTCGAAGAAGTGGCGGATGACGAAGATATCTCTGCCCTCGCCGATACACGGACAGCGCGCGCGTTCATGTTGTTGGGCCGGGTTGCCGGGACGTTTGACTAGGGTCAGGATTTCGCAAGGGCGACGTGAGTTTGCTCAGAACTCTGAAAACGGAATGTAGCGAACCCGGTCACCGGGAGCGATGGTCAGCGCACCGTCGGGGAGTTCCACAAGACCTTCGGCCCAAGACAGACCACTTATCCGGCCTGAGCCTTCGGATTTGAAAATCTCAACCCGGCCATCACGCACACGGGCACGAAGGTATTCACGACGCCCCGGCTTTTTGGTTTTTGAAAACGCAGCCGGAAGGTCATAGCCGACAGGGTCGCGCCAGTGTGCGCCCGCCAGAACGCCCAAAGCCGGTCGCGCGAAAATCAAAGTGCAGACGAGTGCAGCCACAGGGTTGCCCGGCAAGCCAAAGATCGGGGTGCCCTGCCACATGCCCAAGGCCAAAGGCCGCCCCGGTTTCACCGCGATACGCCAGAGCGCCATGGCCCCGGCCTCTTCCAGAAGGGCGGAGACATGGTCTTCGTCCCCTGCAGACGCGCCACCGCTGGTGAGGATCGCATCGACCTGTTCTGCGCCCATATCGAACCGGGACCGTAATGCCGGCCTGTCATCACGCACATGGCCAAGGTCAACCGCCTGCAGTCCCCACCTGTTCAAAAGGCTGAGCAACATGGGTCGGTTGGCATCATAAATCTGCCCCGGCGCGGCGGGTTGTCCGGCCTCGGTCAGTTCGTTTCCGGTGGAAATCACACCGACCTTGAGGGGCGCACGGATCGGCAACGCCCCATGTCCCGTGGCGGCGGCAAGAGCGAGATCAGCAGGCGTCAGGCGACGCCCGGCAGTCAGGATTTCAGCACCAGCGGCGACGTCTTCACCCGCCTGACGCGTGTTCGCACCGGGTTTGAGAGGGCCACGAAACGCGATTTCGGCGTCCGTTGCGGTGACGTCTTCCTGCAGGATCACGGTGTCGACGCCGTTGGGCAAGGCCGCGCCGGTCAGGACCCGGATCGCATGGTCGGGCAGCACGGTGTCGGCGACATCTCCGGCAGCGGCACGGGCTGTTACGAGGGGCAGAACATGGGTGCCTTCCGAGCGGCCTCCGGCAAAACCATAGCCATCGACGGCTGTGTTGGCGTGAGGCGGATTGGAACGCAAGGCTTTGACATCATTGGCAAGAACCTGCCCCGAAGCATCAGCCAGAGGCACGGTGCGCACCTCTGCGACGGGGCGCATGGCTTGACGCAGATGGGTCAAGGCTTCGTCCACCGGAATCCATTCCACTCCCGCAGGCAACGCAAAACAGTCGTTGCGCAAAGGTGGCGGGACCGGGGTGCTCAGCGCACGGCGCAAGGTGTCTTCATCGCCAACGCCAAAGATCCAGCCCTCTTCCATGTCACCCTGGCGGAGGAGACGGTCGAGGTCGCCTGGAGCAAGACGGGACAGGGCGTCGGCCATCACACGGACCTGCGCCCGGTCCTTGATTTCGTCGGGCGCTTGGCGGGCGGCGATCTCTTCAGCCAGCAGCGAGGGAAAGAGTTCGACCAACACAATCGGCGCGTCCGGGGCTTGGAATGGGGCGACGGACAGGTCCGTTCCGAAACGCGTGCGCAGGGCCTGAAGTCGGGGAATGCCGAGCAGCGCCTGAGAACCGACCGAGCCAGTGGTGTAGAGCTTCCAGCAGGGCTGCGTTCGCGGGATAAGGGCTTCTACCCCACGGCGTTCGGGCTGGCCATGGTCATGCCGTGCGCTGCCTTTGTCGGGCAGGATCGCGTCCGCTTCCGCAGGTGGGCAGCCCCAGAACGGGCCAGTTCCGGGGAACTTGGCGTTCAGTGCGCGGGCCACGTCGAAACGGTTGTTGGAATTGTCATCCCTGTCCGAGATGTGCTCGGTTAACCAGTCCCAAAGGGCGAACGGGTCGGACTGCCCTGTGACCGCTTTGGCGAAGCCTTTGGGATAGGCGAAAGGGAAATCGAACCCCGCCACGACCCGGCGACCGGCGGCGAGGTCGTCTTGGAAAATCTGCGTCAGGGTCGCCACTGCATCTGCTCGGGTGCGGTGATAGGAACAGGTCGTCTCCCCGTCCCGTGCCACGGCGATCCAGATCGCATCTGCGCTGGGTTTGGCCGGGGATGGCGCTGAGCGCGCGGACCAGTCGGCGACGATATGCGTGTCAAACGCACTCACAACCCGAGGTCCTGAGCGATGAAATCAGCAATGGCACGGGTGTCGTCGAGGTCAAAACACGGCAGGCCAAGATCAAGCGGCACGTCACTTGCCAGCGCCCGGATGGTCGTATTGTCGGGCGCGAGCAGGTCCCGGTTTGCGTCTGCGCGGTGCGTTTCGATCTTCGGATGGACCGCGGATTTATAGCCTTCGATCAGGACCAGATCGACTGGGGCAAGGCGCATGAGCAAGTCGTCCAGAGGCGGTTCCGGCGCGCCACGCAGCTCTTGCATCAAGGCGATGCGCACCGGCGAGGCCAGCAGGACTTGGGATGCGCCAGCCTCACGGTGGCGATAGCTGTCGGTGCCGGGGTGGTCCATGTCTGCGGCGTGATGCGCGTGCTTGATGGTGGACACGCTCAGACCGCGCGCGGTGAATTCTGTCACAAGCCGCGTGGTCAGCCCGGTTTTTCCGGTGTTTTTCCACCCTGTGACGCCGTAGATCTTCATGCGTATCGCTCGGCCAAAGCGAGGTCTTCGGGCGTGTTCACGTTGAAGAACGGATCTGGTGTGCCCCCGGGGAACTCTGCGATGCGGCCTTCGTGTTTATCGGTCCAAAGCACGACTTTGCGCAGACCATTCTGAAGCCCGGAACGTAGGTCATCGCGCAGCGCTACCGGCCAAATGCCAAAGGTCGGGTGGCGACCATCAGGGCTGGCAGCCAGCGCAAGCGGGTGGGCCATGCCTTCGGTGGCCAGCAACAGGCGCGGCACCAGATCAGCCGGGAAGAACGGCGTGTCGGCAGCTGCGGTCACGATGGTTTCCGCGCCTTGGGTGGCGGCCCAGTCGAGCCCAGCAAGTACCCCGGCG
>CAZDXI010000374.1:0-3305 GCA_964509095.1 uncultured Rhodobacterales bacterium | reverse complement strand
TGATGCTCAATAAGGGATCCAAGCAGATCGGTTGAATGTGCGTCGTCCTCGCGCCTCATTCCGGCGCGTACGAGGCCTGAGACCAGATCATCCATTACCTTCATGGCCCAGAGCTTTTGGCGTTTCCGCTTTAGCGGCATCCAGTCTGGCAAAGAAAACGGGGCCGTCGATTCCGAAAATGCGGTGTCCGACAGGATTTGGATCGCACGTTCGATCTCGAACCCGTTCTCGCGAGGGGGTGCGCCAAACAGTGTTCTGGTTGCGATGTCCAATGTGAGTTTTGCCATCACAGCATCGGTGTCGAAGTGAATTGCGTCTGAAGTGTTCTCGTCTCGTATCGAACGACATAAATGCTCAGTTTCTAAAACCGCGGCGCGGCCATATGCGGGCAACCTTCGTGTCTGAAAGGCCGGAAGAACCTTCCTGCGCCGCGTTCGCCAGCTTTCGCCTTCTTCCACAAGAAGGCTGTTTCCGTTCCACTGCTTCACGACCTTCGTGAGCTTCTTGAAGCGAATGAACGAATTGGAATTGCGTGCCAAAAGGGCTTCAATATGATCCGGGTGAAAGAATAGGTGTGATCTGTATGGGCCGAGGCGCAGGGTCACGTGATCCCCATATTTTGCCTGCATGCGTTTGTAGAAATCGAGCTGATCCCCGCGAATAGCCATCAGGCTATCAAGTCCCAGCATCAGCGCCGATGGGTTTGAAGGCAACAGTCGTGGACCAGTCATGCCTGTGCCTTTGTGGACTGGTGAGCCTGCCGTAAGACGTACTTCCCAGCCAGCACAACGATCAAAGCAGCATGTGCCACAAGCGCCCAAGCGAAATTGATATGCGTCAACGCGAATAAGCGCGCCTCAAGTCCAAAGAACGGACGCGTTTCACCTGCTGGTCGATAACTCGGTATTCCATCACGGATATCGACCTCGAGTCCGGTCGCATCGTTGAGCGTTGTCGGCCAAACGGCATCGACGGAGTTGATTGAGAAGCGAGCCGATGAAGGCACCCACGGCTTCCAACGTGGAATCCATTCCGGCACATTGTTTTTGTACTCGGGCCAGCCTTCCGGAAAGCGCTTTAGAAGGTCATTTCGATTGTGCCAACGCACCATACCTTGAACGAAGACCCAAGCCATGCCGGCGGCGGCGACAACCCATATGTTTTGGAGATAGATACCTAAAACAATCCAGCACAGTGCAGCGGACAACTGCATGGGATTGGACACGTAAGCATAGATGCCAGAGCGCACCAGACGTTTTGTCGGGTCCAGCGGAATTGGCGTGCCACCTCCGTTTAAGCACAGCATTTGGTTTGCTGACAGGCCAACAACAGACGCGAGCGCGAGCAAGAGTACTGTCACGATGCTTGTCCAGATGGGGCGCTCTAGCAGGAGCCATTCTCCACCCATAGCCTGCATAATCAATGACGGCAAAATCGCGAAGATCATCCCGCCCGTCATAACTGCAAGCAACGCGCATCGCATGGGTAAGTGACGGTCTTCCGCTGTCCACTTTGCGAGGTATATCGCCGGGATGTGTGCTGTTGCGAACACCAACACGACACCAAAAAACCAATATGTGCCCGCGTAAACCAAGGGTTCCAAAGAGCTAAACAGCGTTGCATGAAGCCCGATGATAATGGGCAGGCAAATCATAAGCGGACCAACTTTCGGAAACGCAAAGAAAAGCCCGGGGCCAAACAGTATCGCGCCACCAATCAAGATATCTGCCGGGATTCCATTGAGCATCAGAGCATCCCACCCATAGCGCCACCATCCAAAATGCAGCGCCAGCGAATGCGTTATGAAAATCAAAGGTACACCATAGAGGAATGCAAACAGGCCACCAATTCTGGCGCGCAGTGTGGTCTGCCTTAGAAAGGCAAAGAACAATACAAGTGCAATTGGCCCCAAGAACAACAGCCATCTCAGCGCAATCATAAAGGGCTCGGGCAGGTTTAGCTCTAGCATGAAAGGACTAGCGCCTTGATCCGGTCGCGAAGGACGGCAGGAAGCCTTGTTTCAAAAAGTTCAACGACAAGGAATACAAAGGGGAATCCCAAGGCAAGGTATAGCGCGAAGCTCGGAAGCATGATGATGAGAAGCAGTTGAACGATCGACCCCAATTGCATGAGGGCGCCTTCTTGCGATAACATTTCACCGCGCGTTGCAAGGAAAAGCAACGCTAGCGCAGGTAAGAAAACTGACAACGGGAGAGCCAGGAAAGCGGCCGCTTCGGACTGGCTCAGCTGATTTATGGCATCCGCTGTGCGAACGAACGCAGCCCCCACAGCGATCATTACCAAAGCTATGACAACCCACCGTTTCGTCTGGAACGACTTTGGCAATTTGTTTTGGGTGTTTGAAGTCGGATCGGTCACGCAGAAGAAGCCTTAGTCGCCGGTCATTGGTACGCACAAGTAGCAGGGGCTTAACCCGAGTTCAAAGCGCACCGCGCTGCCACCAAAGTCAATACTGACTTGGTGCCTATAGGCGTTTGAGGCTCCCAATGACGAAGCAGCCGTTATGAGCAAATTGGTATTGCCGAATGAATGGAGTTTTTAACTTCAGTGGTGCCGGGGGGATCGCCTATTTTCCTTAAGCGCGTGTAGTTACCAGACAGAAGAAGGCAGCATTTTCAATGCTCCCGTCTGGAGCTATTTCAAGAATTTTTAAAACTATATCAGTAATTTACCCACAAATTGTACGCAGCGGCACAGCATTTTCTGATCTGACATTGGTCACCGGCACAGACAGGCAGCGTCGAGCGTTCGTAAAATAGACGCTGAGTGTTGGATTATCCTATTGGGAGAAAGATGCGCCGTTTCCTAAACTGACGAAAACCTTCAGGTAGACCAACATGATTCGGGACACGACGAACGCCACGTCGCTACAGTCAAACGACCGACTGCGCCAAAAATCGGTGATGGCGTTGTTGCGGCGGTGCGCGATGTGATGATCAAAGGCGGCTGCAAGCCACGGGACGTTGGCGGGCTTGTGGTCGGAACAACGCTGTTTCTCAACGCTCTGATCGAGCGGCGCGGACTGGAAAAGCCTGATGTTCTGTCGCTTGGTCTTGGCGGCGGCAGCGTTTCGTCATTTGCGAAGGACATCTCGGTTGGTCCTCAGTCCGTGGGATATCGAATTCTGGAGGAGGTCGTTTGCGTTGGAGGCGACACGTTGACCGCAACCGACAGTGGCCGATCCGAATTCGATAAAGGTGGTGGATCTGCAGCGAACGCCAATGGCCTACATGCCGGGCAATGCAATCGAAGTGTCGGTCAGAGTTGTGGGTGACGCCCTGTTA
>CAZDXI010000373.1:0-3313 GCA_964509095.1 uncultured Rhodobacterales bacterium | reverse complement strand
ACGTGTTTCGGCGGGACCTTGGCTCGCTCACGGATGCCTATACAGAAGTGGCCCGGCGTCTGGGCGTGTTGCCGAAGAACTCCGGTCAGTTCTCCAAACCGACGCTTATCAACTGACGGATGGGTCGGGATTTGGATATTTTTAGCAAGATGAAGCAGGGGAGCATCGCGCAATGAAGGCACGCGTGCACGTGATGTTGAAGAATGGGGTTCTGGACCCTCAAGGCGAAGCGGTGCGCCATGCGCTCGGAGCGCTGGGGTTTGACGGTGTGAATGGGGTCCGGCAAGGCAAGGTAATCGAGCTTGATCTGGCGGATGGCACGTCCGAGGCCGATGTGACCTTGATGTGCGAAAAGCTGCTCGCGAACACGGTGATTGAGAGTTACCGGGTGGAGATGGGGTAAGCGCCCCATGTGTCATAAACAGAAGATGACGCATCAACGGGGACCAGGAAGATGAGCTATCTTCGAAACACTGCTGCGCTAGCATCACTTGCGGTGATCGCGGCCTGTTCGAGCGGCGAAAACATGGCCGTGTCAGAGGCTGGATCAACGCTCAAGATTGACGCTGCCAAAGTTCCAGCCTGTTGGGCGCAGGCTGGTCTTGAGGGCGACATCTACAAATTCTTGACGCCGGAAGAGATCGCCGGATTGAGCAAAGTCGGCGGCGCCAGCAAGGCCCAAGTTCAAACGTTCAAGCAATGCGCATCAGCATAACGCACCATTGAAGGAGACTGCCCCATGAAAGCCGCTGTCCTCGTGTTTCCCGGATCGAACTGTGACCGCGACTTTGCCGTGGCGTTTGAGAACGCGGGCGCGGACGTTTCGATGGTCTGGCACAAGGATACGTCACTGCCAGATGGGGTCGACATCGTTGGAGTACCGGGCGGGTTTTCCTATGGAGATTACTTGCGCTGTGGGGCGATCGCGGCGAACTCTCCGATCACGCGAGAATTGAAGGCCCATGCGGATCGGGGCGGTTATGTTCTTGGCATCTGTAACGGCTTCCAGATTCTGACAGAGACCGGGCTTCTGCCAGGCGCACTGTTGCGCAATGCGGGGCTGAAATACATCTGCAAACACGTGCCTTTGAAAGTGGAAACGTTGTCTTCGGCCTTTACCGAAGGCTATAACGCGGGCGATGTCCTTAGTATCCCGATTGCGCATCACGATGGCAATTACTTTGCGGATGAGGACACGATTGCGCGCTTGCAGGGAGAGGACCGTGTCGCCTTCACCTACACCGACAATCCAAATGGTGCCAAAGCCGACATCGCGGGCATCCTGTCTGACAACCGCCGGGTGCTGGGAATGATGCCGCATCCGGAACGGGCGGCGGATCACGGCCATGGTGGCACGGATGGGCAGGCGCTCTTCCGCGCATTAACCGGGGCACTAACGCCTGCGTGACTTGAGCCGACAGGGCAGGGCGCGTAACCTGTCCTTATGAGTGAGACGAGTGCGCCGACCAAGGGAACACCCCTGTCCTGGACTGCCCGTATGGCGATCCTTGGATTGCTGGTGTTTGCCGCTCTGACGGTCTGGATCACCAACAATCTGCTCACCAGTCGCTTCACCGAAACCACCCGTAACAACGCAGAGCTTCAACTGGCGCTTAACAGCGGGAACCTTGTGGCCGAGCTTAGCCGCAACCGCATTGTGCCGCAGCTTCTGGCGCGGGACCCGGAACTGATCGGGGCGCTGAGCACGGCAAACTACACGCTGTCTACGCAGCGTTTGCTGTCTTTTGTGGAAGAGATCGGCGCAGCCTCCCTGATGTTGCTTGATACAGACGGGCGCACCGTCGCGGCCACGGATCGCAACCGGCTGGGCACAACCCACCGGGATCAGGCGTATTTTCTGGAAGCGGCGCGTGCTACAGGTACGATCTTTACGCTGCAGGAACGTGAAACGGGCGGCTATGCGTTTGTCTATTCCCGCAAAGTTGTGGCCGGGAATGATCTGCTGGGTGTGATCCTGGTCGAAGTCGATTTGCAGAAATTCGAACGCGCCTGGGCCGGGCTGTCTCAGGCGATGATGGTCACCGACAGTCAGGGCACGGTAATCCTGTCCACGGAACCGCGCTGGCGGGGCAAAACCGAAGACGAGGCCCTGCAACTGGAAACCCCTCAAAGCGCAATCCAACGTGCGATCCGGGCGACCGCGGATTGGACCGCGCTGCCCGTGGATGCCTATGTGCAGGGTGAAGGGGTAATGCGGCTCGATTCGAAAATCCCATTCCGGGGTTGGCGCATCATGTCATTTACCACCTATGCGTCTATCCGGGAGCGGGTGAACGGCGTTTTAGCTTTGGAAATCATGGGATTCGCTATCTTCTTGGCGCTGGCCTTCTATGCAATGTCGCGTCGCTCGGCGTTGCGCATGGCTTTGTTCCAGCGCGAGTCGGCGGACCTTCGCCAGCTTAACGCGCAGCTGCAGCAGGAAATTGCCGAACGTAAGCGGGTGCAAGAGAACCTCGCCGTGGCGGAACAAACGCTCGAACAGTCCTCCAAACTCGCCGCCTTGGGGGAGATGTCGGCCGCCGTCAGCCACGAACTGAACCAGCCCTTGTCTGCGATGAAAACCTACCTCGCCGGTGCGCGGCTTTTGCTGCGGCGCAATCGGCCCGAAGAAGCGATGTCTGCCTTTGGTCGGATCGATGATCTGATTGAACGCATGGGGGCGATTACCAAGCAGTTGAAGTCCTACGCGCGCAAAGGCCAAGAGGACTGGAGCCCTGTAAACATGCAGGATGCGCTTGCCTCGAGCCTGTCCATGATGGAGCCGCAACTGCGTCAGCGCCGGGTGCAGATCACCCGCAACCTGCCCAAGGAGAGTGTCGAAGTGCTTGGTGACCGACTGCGGATCGAACAGGTGATGATCAACCTGTTGCGCAACGCATTGGATGCGACAAAGGCCCAGCGCGAGCCGCGTGTGGACATCATTCTTGCCGCTGGGGAAACAGCGACTTTGACCATTCGTGATAACGGACCGGGCATCGAAGATAAGAACGCCCTGTTCGAACCGTTTTACACGACCAAACAGCCCGGCGATGGCGTGGGGCTGGGGCTTGCTATCTCATCAGGGATTGTGAACGAATTGGGAGGGCGCCTGACAGCGCGCAACGGACAATCGGGTGGGGCCGTGTTTGAATTGCAGTTGCCAATTCTGGAAACGACCTCACATGAAGCAGACGACAAAGACGTAACCGCAGCGGAGTAAACACCCTATGGCCCAAGCCATGAAAATCGCGATTGTGGATGATGAACGGGACATGCGCCAATCCATCAGCCAATGGTTGGCCCTGTCCGGCTA
>CAZDXI010000372.1:0-3331 GCA_964509095.1 uncultured Rhodobacterales bacterium | reverse complement strand
GGCGATTGTGGCCGCGCTGGAAAATGGCGTGAGCCAAGTGGAAGAGGTCAAGGGTCGCTTTCCGCAGGTCGCGGGTCTGACGTTCACATGGGATGCGAGCGCAGACGTGGGCAGCCGCATTGTCGAGGTCATGGTGGCGGAGGGTGACGGCTTTGTGCCGATTGATCCGGCCAAGACTTATGGCGTTGTGACCAATAACTATGTGCGCAATGGCGGCGACGGCTATCGCATGTTCGCAGGCGAGGACAAGAACGCCTATGATTTCGGGCCGGACCTCGCAGATGTGACCGCGGAGTTCATTGCTGCCAAAGGTGGGGCATATGCGCCCTATACAGACGGGCGCATCGCGCAAAAGTAAGACATGTCGGTGGGCGGCTCTGTTTGCCCTTGCAAGGGCAAAGGCGCCCGCCCACCGACCCGAATGCGCGCAAGGAACAACCGTTAGGAGACGCGGAGCATGTGCGGCAGATTTGCGATCACACTGCCCAGCGATGCAATGGCGCAATTGTTTGACGCCAGCCCCGCGAACGACTTGCCCGATGTGCCAAATTACAATGTTTGTCCCACCAATCAGGTGGCGGTCGTTACTGCGCAAGATGGGACTAGGCGGTTGCAGCCAATGCGTTGGGGGTTTTTGCCGCATTGGTACAAGGCCCCAAATGCCGGGCCGTTGCTTATCAATGCCCGGTCCGAAACGATTGCCGAGAAACCGGCTTTCAAGTCGGCATGCCGATCCCGGCGAGCGCTTTTGACTGCGACGGGCTTCTACGAATGGACCAAGGATGCGGAAGGTAACCGATTGCCGTGGTACATAACCCGGTCGGACGGTCAGCCTTTGGTCTTCGCTGCGATCTGGCAGGATTGGGATGCAACGCGCATCGGAGAGGACGGAGACTGGCGCACCTGCGCCATTGTAACCTGTGCTGCGAATTCTCAGATGTCAGAGATCCATCACCGGATGCCAGTCATTCTGGAGCCGGATGACTGGGCGCTCTGGTTGGGTGAGCAGGGCAAAGGGGCGGCCACACTGATGACAGCAGCGCCGCTGGACACGCTGCGTTGGCATCGTGTCGACACAGCGGTCAACTCAAATCGCGCATCCGGGGCGGAGTTGATTGAAGAGTTGTCGACCTAAGCTTCGGTATTCTGGCAACGCAACAACCCCGCTACTGAAAGCAGCGGGGTGTGTTTGGCCAGGACGAAAGCCGTTTAGCCGTTCAGCGGCGCGACGTCGAATGTAATCTCGGCACGGATCGGCGCATCTTCGTAAGTGCCGTAGTTCCCGTTACCCGGACCATCGTCGTTACCAGAGCCATTGTCGTGGTCGAGGTCATTTTCCCCGTCACCATCTTCGTCAAGGAAGTTTCCGTGCGCCGCGAAGAACGCGAGTTCGGTCTCTTCGCTCACAACAAGAGTACCCTCTTGCTGGTCGTTCAACGGACCAACGACCCAGCCGGCGTCCTTACCGACCACGGTCTGTTCCTCTCCGCTTTCATTGATGAAGCGGACTGTGTCACCTGGTTTCGCGTAGGTCACAGCAGGGAAATATGAAAAGCCGGTCAGCACAATCATGTGCTCTTCCGCGTGAGCGGTGCCAGCCATCCCAATGACCAGAGCACCGGCGATATGCCAATTTTTAAACATTTTACATCGTCCTTAGCAGCGAGAACTTTGTCCCTATCAACTGTGCTTATCGGTAATCGGCGAATGTGGCGGCACGCAGGCAAAACGTGGCTGAAATGTGTCTGAACCCCGTGTTTCTGGGAAACAGTGTGTTGCCAGTTTGTCCAAAGTAAAAGCGATTATCGTTATTTTTCAATATGTTGTGCGGATTTGGTGATTGTCAGAAGCCAATCCCGGAACAAGGGTAACGCCGCGGAAGGTGCGCGATGGCGGGGCCAGACCAGATAATAGTCGCCAATCGAATCCTGCGTATCCGGAGCCGCGAGAACCAGTGTTCCAGCGTCGAGATAGGGCGCGGCAACAAAGGTGGGAAGCAGCGCAACCCCCAGCCCATGCGCTGCGGCTTGGGCCATTGTCGAGAACTGATCGAACTGCATTCCAGCATCCTGAGGCAGGGGTTGGTTTTGCGCCTGAAGCCAGCGCGCCCAGCCGCGCGGTCTGGTTTCCAGATGTAAAAGCGTCTGTGACGACAACGCAGCGGACCCAAGGTATCCCGGAGCGCAGACGGCGAGAACGGTCTCTGGCGCAAGATACAAATGATCCGCGTTCGGCCAATCCGGCCGACCAAAGTGGATTGCTGCATCAAACGGCTCCTGCGCGAAGTCGAAAGGAGCAAGGCGTGTGGACAGATTGATTGTCACTTCTGGATGGGCGCGACCGAATTCCGGCAGTTTGGGCGCAAGCCAATGCATGCCAAACGCAGGCAGAATGGACAGGTTGAGCGTGCCACCCAACGGGTTTGTGCGCAGGGACACCGTGGCCTTGCCCAGTTGCGCAAGCACGGCACGCACTTCTTCGGCATAGGACGCACCGGCCGGGGTCAGTTCAAGAGCACGCCCTCGACGGAGCATCAGTTGCACGCCAATCTGGTCTTCCAGAGCCTTGATCTGACGCGAGACTGCACCTTGGGTCAGGGACAATTCACGCGCGGCCTGCGTAGCACTGCCCAACCGCGCGGCGGCCTCGAACGCGGATAAGGCGGCAGTGGACGGAAGAAAGCGGCGGGAGAACATATGAGTTTTCCTCATGTATTAACGCGGAACCCTCGTTAGCCTTGTCCGTTGTTTTGTGCAATACCGGGGCAAATTTCCGATTCCACGATAAGGAGAGTTTCGCATGCCCGACGATATGAGCCACGACCATCCAAAACTACGCGCCAAAGATGCGCCGGACCTTGGTGGATTTGACTGGGCCGACCCGCTGCGGCTGAACGATCAACTCAGCGAAGACGAGCGCATGATCGCAGACAGCGCGCGCGCCTATGCGGATGAAAAGCTGGCACCGCGCGTGATCGACGCCTTTGCGAATGAGGAAACAGATCCGGCGATCTTCCGCGAAATGGGTGAGATGGGTCTGCTGGGTACCACGATCCCAGAGGAATACGGCGGACTTGGAGGCTCCTATGTGGGCTACGGGCTGGTCGCACGTGAGGTCGAGCGGATCGACAGCGGCTATCGCTCCATGATGTCGGTGCAATCGAGCCTCGTGATGTATCCGATCTATGCCTATGGCAGCGAAGAGCAGCGCCAGAAGTACTTGCCGAAACTGGCAAGCGGGGAATGGATTGGTTGCTTTGGCCTCACTGAACCGGATGCGGGGTCTGCCCCGGCGGGCATGAAGACACGTGCCGAAAAGACGGCGACAGGGT
>CAZDXI010000371.1:3099-3338 GCA_964509095.1 uncultured Rhodobacterales bacterium | reverse complement strand
GGTATTTTCTCTTGGGTAAAACCTGGGGGTCGTTATGCCGCGGCTGACGCAGGTATCAGTATGGACTGCTTTTTTCGCAGTGGTGACGTCGTCACTGCGCGTTTGGGGCAGTTGCCGAGTGCGCTTGGCTGTGCTGTGTTTGGTGTTGATCGCCCCCGCGTTGCCGGTGTCCGCGCAGCAGGTCAACTTCTGTGATGATCGCGCTGATCTGGAATCCGTACCCGAGCCCTGGCCCGAAT
>CAZDXI010000371.1:0-3089 GCA_964509095.1 uncultured Rhodobacterales bacterium | reverse complement strand
CACGCATATTGTCTGACAGAGCGACAAATGTGCTCTGGGCATTGGTACTGGTTCTGCTGGTGAATCTCGCTGCTGCACCATTGGCTGCGCAACAGGTCAGATTTTGCGATGACCGGGCCGACCTTGAAGCCGTGCCGGAACCTTGGGTGGAGTACACTCGGACATTTGCCAACGGCAATGTTCGCGCGGCGTTGGTCAATGCTCTGGAACCTGCTCAAGCGCCTTTCTTTCTCGTCGTCTTACATCCCCCAAGGGATGAATATGGAGCGCGCACCTGTTCGATGATCGGGTCATCTGACAGCTATGGGTACACTTGGCTGGATTTCCATGCTCTGCACGCAGAATATGACCCAAGCCTCGGCCTAAGCCTTACGCTGCCGGCTCGCCTGAAGACGGCTGGGGGTGAGGGCACGGAGCGGCTGCACTTGACCGTCACTCTCAATCAGACCACAGGTAAGGTTATCGCGCATCACGCAGAGCCAACCGAATAGGTCCAGATGATCCTCGGTATCGGAACCGATCTTGCCAACATCGAGCGTATTCAGGGCACGCTGGACCGGTTCGGTGATCGGTTTCGCAATCGCGTCTTCACGGAAACCGAACAACGCAAAGCCGAACGGCGCAAGGACGTGGCGGGCACCTATGCTAAACGCTGGGCGGCGAAGGAAGCGTGTTCCAAGGCGCTGGGCACCGGCTTGCGCATGGGGATCGCGTGGAAGGATATGGCGGTCAGCAACCTCAAGACCGGTCAGCCGGTGATGGAAGTGACCGGCTGGGCCGCAGACCGCCTTGCTGCAATGACACCAGAAGGCCACGAGGCCACGATCCACGTGTCGCTGACAGATGATCACCCGTGGGCGCAGGCCTTTGTGGTGATCGAAGCGCATCCCATTGGAACCGGCACGGCCCCGCAAAGCTTGACACCCACCCGCCCGCCTTCCATGTAGCCACATAGAAAAAACGGGCAGGACCCAGATGGCAGAGAAAACCTCCACCGGCGGCGGGATCGTCGAAACGATCAAAACGATCGTCTATGCGCTGTTGATCGCCGGTATCTTTCGGTCGGTGTTTTACCAGCCGTTCTGGATTCCGTCCGGATCGATGAAGGAAACCCTGCTGATCGGGGATTTCCTGTTCGTGAACAAGATGGCCTACGGCTATTCCTATGCGTCTTGTCCCAGCATCATTGTTCCGCGTTTTGGCATCAATGTGGACGCCAAGGATATCTGCGGCTGGGCCGATGGCGATAACACCCGGCTTTGGGGTGGTGATCCCGAGCGCGGCGATGTGGTCGTCTTTCGCCATCCTGTCGATGGGCGCGACTATATCAAACGCTTGATCGGTATGCCCGGAGACACGCTGCAGATGGTCGAGGGGCAGGTGATCCTGAATGGAACACCGGTCGAGCAAAAGAGCGATGGCGCATACCGTGAAGTCATGGCGCTGCAAGGTTCCCAAGGGCACCGGCCGCGCTGCGAAAATGGCCCCGTGGGCATGGGCGCGGTCTGCGAAAAGGGTCGCAAGATCGAAACTCTTCCCAATGGGCACAGCTACCCCGTGCTGAATATCGGCAATCAGGGCTCTGACGACACAGGCGTCTTCAACGTCCCCGAAGGGCACTATTTCTTTGTTGGGGACAACCGTGACAACTCGCTGGACAGCCGCTTTTCACGCAGTGTTGGTGGGGTCGGGTTTGTGCCTTACGAAAACCTGATCGGACGCGCAGATCGGATCATGTTTTCCTCCGCCGGGAATTCCATGCTGTTCTTCTGGACGTGGCGTGCGGATCGCTACTTCAAGGGGATCGAGTGAAACTCTCCCGCGAGCTGACCGCGTTGTCCGAAAGGATCGGGCACGCGTTTGATCAGCCCGCGCTGTTGATTGAGGCGGTCACTCATGCCTCCATGTCGACCCCCGGAAATGCTGATAACCAACGGCTCGAATTCTTGGGGGACCGGGTGCTGGGCCTTGTGATGTCCGAAGCACTGCTGTCCCGCGACAAGGGGGCGACCGAAGGACAGCTGGCACCCCGGTTCAACGCGCTGGTGCGCAAGGAAACCTGCGCTGATGTGGCCGGACAAATCGATCTGGGTGCTGTCCTGCGTCTTGGCCGGTCCGAGATGCTGTCCGGCGGGCGGCGCAAAACGGCCCTTCTGGGCGACGCGATGGAGGCGGTGATTGCGGCTGTCTATGTTGATGGCGGGTTTGATGCGGCACGAGACATGATCCTGCGCCTGTGGGGCGACCGGATCGACACCGTGAAGGACGATGCGCGCGATGCCAAAACCACGCTGCAGGAATGGGCTCAAGCGCGCGGTCTGACACCCCCGAGCTACGAGCAAACCGCCCGTAGCGGCCCGGATCATGCTCCGGTGTTCGAGATCACAGCCAAGCTGTCCAACGGGGTGGAAGCCAAAGCCTCTGCGGGGTCCAAGCGGCAGGCCGAACAGGCCGCGGCCAAGACGTTGTTGGCGCAACTGGACGACTAGAGGGGCGGCGCGCATGTATGATCTAGCCGTTTTCTGGGATTGGATCGCCTTTTCCGTGCGCTGGTTGCACGTGATCACTGCAATGGCATGGATCGGGGCGAGCTTCTATTTCATCGCGCTCGACCTGATGCTGAAACCTGCGCCCGACATGCCCGAAGGTGCCTATGGCGAGGAATGGGAAGTCCATGGCGGCGGGTTCTATCACACGACCAAGTACCTCGTGGCGCCCGCCCGCATGCCCGAGCACCTGACGTGGCACAAATGGCAAAGCTATTCGACATGGCTGTCTGGGGCGGCGCTGCTGATGATCATCTATTGGGTTGGAGGCGAGTTGTACCTGCTCGACCCGACCAAAGCAGACCTTTCGCTCTGGCAGGGAATTGTAATCTCGGGTGGGTCGCTCACCATTGGTTGGCTGATCTATGACGCGATGTGCAAATCGCGGCTGAGCGAGCATCCCACAGCTTTGATGTTGCTGCTTTTTGGCGTGCTGGTGGTGATGTCCTGGGGCTACAACCAGATTTTCACGGGCCGCGCGGCGCTGCTGCATCTGGGCGCGTTCACTGCCACGATTATGACCGCCAATGTGTTCTTCCAGAT
>CAZDXI010000370.1:0-3340 GCA_964509095.1 uncultured Rhodobacterales bacterium | reverse complement strand
TCGACAAGATCGAACTGCTCGCCCAGCCGAGCGTGCTGGGGCATGTGTTCAACCCGGTGTCTTTCTGGCTGTGTCGCGATGCCGACGGTAGCCTGATCGCAGTGATTTCAGAGGTCACGAACACGTTCGGGGATCGTCATTCCTATCTGTGTCACCACCAAGACCAGCGTCCGATCCTGCCGACGGATCGCTTGCTGGCGCAAAAGATTTTCCATGTGTCGCCGTTTCAGCCGGTCGAAGGCGGATACGAATTCCGTTTTGACATTTCGGACGACCGGATCGGTGTCTGGATTGATTACTCGCGCGGGCAAGGAGGCTTAGTGGCGACCCTGACAGGAAAGCGCGCGCCGTTGACTAATCGCGCAATCCTGCGCTCTGCCTGGCGGCGCCCGTTTGGCGCGCGTCGGGTTTCGGCGTTGATCCATTGGCAGGCGCTGAAACTGTGGGCAAAGAAAGCCGTCTACCGCGCACGACCCGAACCACCCGAGGCGGAAGTCAGCCGTGGTTGGTCTGCAGGCAAAGGTGTTCCGGGCGAATGACCGCGGTCACGGCAGATATCACGCAAGATGCAGGGGCCAAACGCTTGCCTGCCTATGCTCTGTTCGCGGCGCTTCTCGCTGCTGCGGGTCTGCCGATCTATATTCACGCGCCGAAATTCTATGTGGATGAATACGGCGTGTCGCTTGCGTCCTTGGGCGCTGTTCTGTTCGGGCTGCGGTTGTTGGATGTGATTCAAGACCCGCTGCTGGGACGGCTCAGCGAAGTGCTGCGGGCCAAGCGGGGCGCTGCAGTTGCCGTGGGCTGTGCAGTGATGGCGCTGGCGATGCTGGGGCTGTTTGCTGTTGTGCCGCCGATTTCGCCACTGATTTGGTTCGGGTTGATGCTGACGCTGGTGTTTTCGGCGTTTTCGTTCCTGACAATCAACTTTTATGCCCAAGGCGTCATCAAGGCGGATCGCTTGTCCGGATCCGGCCATCTGCAACTTGCCCGCTGGCGTGAAACCGGAGGATTGCTTGGCGTGTGCTTGGCGGCCATCGCTCCGGTCGCGTTGGGGGCGGCCATGGATGCGCCGTTCGCAGGGTTTGCCGTCGGATTTGCGATTCTGGCGCTGGCCGCTGGGGTCGCGATGCGCTCTGAGTGGAACAGTGACGGCGTTGCGGCTGCTGAAGGATTTGGCGCGGTGCTGCGCGATGCGCAAGCGCGGCGTCTGTTGTTGATCGCTTTGGTCAATGCGGCACCCGTTGCAGTGTCGTCCACGCTGTTCCTGTTCTTTGTCGAAAGCAGGCTGGACGCGCCGGGGATGGAAGGCGTCTTACTGTTATTGTTCTTTATGTCGGCTGCCTTGTCTGCACCGGTTTGGGGATTTCTGGCCGAACGATTTGGCGTCAAACCTGTACTTCTCGCCGCGATGGTAATGGCGATTGTCGCGTTTGCGTTTGCGGTCCTTCTGGGGCCCGGCGATTGGATGTGGTTTGCACTGATCTGTGCGGCGTCCGGTGCGACGATGGGGGCTGACCTGACGTTGCTGCCTGCTGTGTTCGCTCGGCGTATGGCTGTGATCTCCCCTTCGGCGGCTCAGGGCTTTGGGCTTTGGGCGTTTGTTTCGAAATTTACTCTGGCGTTTGCCGCTGTTCTTCTCCTTCCCGCGTTAGAGCGGGCGGGATTTGAAAGCGGTGCCGCCAGCAATCCTGACAGTGCGCTCACTTTACTGTCAGTCTTCTACGCAGGTGTTCCCTGCGCTTTGAAACTGGTGGCAATCTTCCTGCTTGCGACCACAGATTTGACGGAGGACTAGATGATGGATGCTGTGTTTTTCATCTTGTTAGGGGTCGTTTTGGCCATAGGCGCCGTTTGGGCGCGGGGACGCTATACCGGCTTCCTGAGCCAGACGCCTGAAGACTATGCCGAAGGCCGTGCAGGCCAGTTCGATATTCGCACGCATTTGAACGGGCCGATTGTGTGTGAAGGCGTGATCTATGGCCCTTTAGGTCGGGTGAGTTCCCGCTTTGCGGCTGATTTTGACGCTTATTGGGAGGGCAATACGGGCGTGATGCGCGAAGTCTTCCGCTATGATGATGGATCGACCCAAGAACGGGCGTGGAATTTGCAGATTGGCAATGATGGCAAGATCAAAGCTCTCGCATCTGACGTGGTTGGTGATGGCGAAGGCCATCAATCCGGTGATACTGTGCAACTGAAATACAAGCTTCGACTTCCAGAAGCCTCTGGCGGGCATGTGTTGGACGTAGTCGATTGGATGTATCTGGCTCCCAATGGTACAATCATTAACCGGTCGCAGTTTAGAAAATACGGAATCAAAGTGGCCGAGCTGGTCGCGACGATGCGACCAAATATGGAGGTTGAAAGACAAGCAGCGTGAAGACTTGGGTAGGAAAAACGTATTGGTTGGTCGGTGCAAGTGAAGGTCTGGGCGAAGCGCTTGCGCATCGCCTAAGCAACGCGGGCGCAGAAGTTATCGTGTCCGCGCGCAATGCGGATCGGTTGGCAGAAGTCGTGGCCGCACTGCCCGCACCTGCGCGCGCGGTGCCAATGGACATTTCCGATGATGACAGCGTCGCCAAAGCTGCATCAGACGTGGGTGCGGTTGACGGGATCGTGCTGCTGGCAGGCGCTTATTGGCCGTTCGGAGCCAAAGACTGGAACGCGGAACAGGCCGTAACCATGGCGGACGTGAACTTTACCGGATTCCTGCGGGTATTGGGCCAAGTCGTGCCCAGTATGGTGGAACGGGACGCGGGCCACATTGTGATTACCTCTAGCCTGACGGCGTATCGGGGTCTGCCGGGATCCATTGGGTATACGGCGTCCAAGGCGGCGACTCTGTCATTGGCGGAGTGTATGCACGCCGATTTGAAAGACACCGGAGTCGAGGTGCAGGTCGCTTTGCCCGGGTTCATCAAGACACGCCTGACGGAGAAGAATGATTTCAAGATGCCGTCGATCATGGAACCCCAAGCGGCGGCACAGGAAATGTTCGAGTTGATGAACTCGGATGCGTTCAAGAAGAGCTTCCCGTTCGGATTTGGGTCCCTGTTCCGGATCGCTCAATTCTTCCCGGATTGGCTTTATTACCGCGTCTTTTCCTGACAGGAGCGGGACAAGCCCGCACAAGATCTATTTGCGCGAGGCCGCGCGGGCCTTGGAGGACGCCCTCCAAACCTCCGCGTGGCAATCTGCGCCAGTTTGATCCCGGTCAAGGCAGATGACTCGCATACGTCGTTTACTCCCTTTGACATTCAAAGGGAGACATGGACATGCAAGGACTTGAGATTTCCCCACAAGCCGTGGCGCAGGTGGCTGTGATGGCAAGAGAGATGGA
>CAZDXI010000369.1:0-3349 GCA_964509095.1 uncultured Rhodobacterales bacterium | reverse complement strand
CGGTGGTGGGGCGCGAAGGATTTCGAAAGCGCTATGATCTGACGGAACGCGTGATCGACACTGCGATGTCGAATGATGTTCTGGACGAGGCTGAGACGATTGACTGGTGCTGTAACGCGGCGCTCGACCGGTTGGGTTTTGCGACCTCGGGCGAACTGGCAGCGTTCTGGCGGCATTGCACGACAACTGAGACAAAGGCTTGGTGTGAACAAGCGCTGGCGCGCGGGGACGTCATCGCGGCAGAGGTGGAACAGGCGGATGGCAAAGCACGAAAGGTGTTTTTGCGCCCCGACACGCTGGAAGATGCGGCACTGAACACCCCGGCGTGTTCCAGATTGCGCGTGCTCAGCCCGTTTGACCCGGCGCTCCGGGATCGCAAGCGCGCGAAAGCGTTGTTCGGGTTTGACTACACCATTGAGATTTTCGTGCCCGAAGCGAAGCGGCAATACGGGTACTACGTGTTCCCCATCCTCGAAGGCGAACGCCTTGTGGGTCGGGTCGATATGAAGGCCTTCCGTGACCGCGACGTTTTGCATGTCAAAGCGCTGTGGCCCGAACCGGGCGTGCGCTGGGGCAAGGCACGGTGCCGCGCATTTGAGGGTGAGGTGGATCGCTTGACACGTCTGGCTGGTGTCAGCGCGGTGACTTGGGAAGACGATTGGCTGCGGGCCTAGTGCTTGGGTAAGTCCCGGTGAAACGCGTCCAGATGTGTCAGAATCGAATAGACCGGCTTGCCTGTTGCAAGGGCGATATCGTCCGCATAGGGCGGCATATTTGTGCATTCCAGCACGATGGCGCCGACATTTGGATGCTGCGAACACAACGCTTCGGCCCCTGCGATCATTTCGGTCCGCGCGGCCTTTGTATCCAGCGAAGGCAAGTTGTTCAGGATGGAATGCGCGAAGCTGCCTCCGTCTACGCCCGTCACTGGCACGTCCACCGGAACATCTGCAGCCGCCAAATGCGCAGGTGACAGGCTTTGGGCAGAGATCGTCAAAATACCGGGCACCTGCCCTTCCGGTAGACCGTTCGCAACATCGCGCACTTGTTCCAGCGAGGAAGCCGCCACGGGAACCCCGCAAGCGGCGGACACCTCATCCCGCAACAACGTCAGGAATCCACAGGTCGTCGCAAGACCGCTGCAGCCTTCGGCAACAAGTTGCTGCCCGGCTTCGATGAACGCATCGACCCAAGGGCGCGGATCTTCCAACACGATAGCCTCGGGCGTCGCGCCGGGGACGATGTGGTAACGCACTGGAAACGCGAAACTGTCCGGATTGCCCACATCCCCGACAATCCGGGGAAACCGGGTGTCGAGCATGAGAATTCCAAGGCGCGCACGATCCGTCATACCCGTCAGCTAGGGCAAAATGGCGCTTCGCTTCAAGCGGGTATTGATGTCCGCGCCGATTCCGCCATTGTGCGGCGGTAAGTGGGGGGCGCATGACGCAGCAGGTCATCATCATTGGGGGCGGTATTGTTGGTGTGAGCACCGGCATCTGGTTGCGCCGGATGGGGGCTGAAGTCACGCTGATCGACCGGCTTGGGCTTGGCATGGGCACCAGCCATGGCAATGCAGGTGTGCTGGCCGCCTGTTCTATGGTGCCAGTTACGGTACCGGGGTTGGTCAGAAAAGCGCCACGGATGCTGCGGGACAAGGACTTTCCGCTGTTTCTGCGCTGGGGATACCTGCCACGCATGTTTCCGTGGCTTATGAAATACCTGTCCCACACCAATGACACAGACACGCGCCGGATCGCCGAGGGGCTGGCTCCGCTTGGCAGCGATACGGTGGAACAACACCGATCACTCGTCGATGGTACGAAAGCCGCGGCGTGGGTTCAAGACAGCGACTATTCCTTTGCCTATGCCTCGCGCGCGGCGTTTGAGGCGGACAGCTATGGCTGGGGTATCCGCGCTGAACACGGGTTTGAACCGGAGCTTCGAGAAGGGGCCGAGGTGCATGAATTCGAGCCGAGTCTGGGACCGGATATCCAATTCATGGCCACATTGAAAAACCACGGCTTTGTGCATGATCCGGGTGGGTATGTGCAGGCTTTGGGCGAAGAATTGTTGGCTTTGGGCGCACGCGTCGTCACGGCGGACGTCATGGATTTCGAGATGGCTGACCGGCGCATTCGTGCGGTTGAGACCTCTCAGGGTCGGTTCCACTGCGACGCGGCCGTGTTGGCAACGGGCGTTTGGTCCAAGCCGCTGATGCGAAAGCTGGGACTGAATGTGCCGTTGGAAAGCGAGCGCGGCTATCACATCGTGTTCAAGAACGCGACGGGCGGACCGAACCACCCGGTCATGCTGGCGTCGGGCAAGTTTGTGGCAACGCCTATGTCCGCAGGTGTGCGCTGCGCGGGGATTGTGGAATTTGGCGGGCTGGAGGCCGGACCCTCCCAAGCCCCTCTCGACCTGCTGCGACGTCAGACGCGCGATGCATTCCCGAGTATGGAATGGTCCGGCGAAGTCGAATGGCAAGGCCACCGTCCGGCCCCGTCCGACAGCCTGCCGCTGATTGGGGAAATCCCGGGCACAGGCGTGTTTGCAGGCTTTGGCCATCACCATATCGGACTGACAACAGGGCCAAAAACCGGACGGCTGCTGGCGCAATTGATGACTGGGGCCGCACCAAACCTTGACGTTCGACCCTATTCCCCTGCACGCTTCGCCCGATAACACTGAACCCGACTCGATGAAGGCGGGACAAACTATTGGGAGATATCCATGAAAACTCTGACAGCTTTGACGCTTGCAACGGCAATGACAGCCGTATCCGCCCCGGCGTTTGCCGAAAAGTGGGACATGCCGCTGGCCTATTCCGCGACGAACTTTCATTCCGTGAACGCGGCCAAGTTCGGTGAATGCGTGACATCCGGCACAGGCGGAGAGATCGAAATCACAACGCACCCATCCGGTTCCCTGTTCAAAGGCGCGGACATCAAGCGCGCGATCCAGACCGGTCAGGTCCCGATTGGCGAGCGCCTGCTGTCCGGCCACCAGAACGAAAACCCGATCTTTGGTTATGACAACCTGCCCTTCCTTGCGACCTCGTTCGAGGCCTCTGGCAAGCTCTATGAGGCGGCCAAACCCAAGATCGAAGAAATCCTCGCCGATCAGAACCTGACACTGCTTTACGCTGTGCCGTGGCCACCGCAGGGGCTGTATTTCAACAAGGAAGTCAACGAAGTCGCGGATATGGAGGGGCTGAAGTTCCGGTCCTACAACAACTCCACCGCCAAGTTGGCAGAACTGACAGGCATGCTGCCCGTGACGATTGAAGCGGCGGAAATCTCCCAAGCCTTCGCAACGGGTGTTGCTGAATCGATGATCTCCTCCGGCG
>CAZDXI010000368.1:0-3350 GCA_964509095.1 uncultured Rhodobacterales bacterium | reverse complement strand
TTGGCGCAGAACCAGATAGTTCGCTTCTGCAGCACCTGCCGTGATCAACACGTCCTTCAGATCACATGCGCTCTCCAACCCACAAGTGCGCAAAACATGCGCGCGCAACTCAGGCAAACCCCGAAAGTCGCGCCCATTCCAATCCAGCGGCAAGTTCGGGTCCAAATCATCAAGAAAGTCACCCAGCTTTGGTGGTGTGGACAACGAAAACCCGACAATCGCCTCAGGCTCCGCTTCAGTTGTTTCCAGTAAGTACTGGAAAAGCGTGTGTATCTTGACTTTCATGGGCTGAACTGTGCGTCATCTGATCCAAAGGGGCAACGCATGAAACACATCCTAAAAGGCCGACCGAGCGCGCTTTACGTGCTGGATTACGGGTTGTTCAAGGTCCATGCCAATGGCCGTGTCATCGGAATTTGCGGCTTCCTGATCCAGACGGATGCAGGTGAAAACATCCTGATCGACACAGGCTTTCCGGCCAAATATGCCGCTGATGCCGCCGCTGCCAGTGCCGAAGACAACCTTGGCGCATTTGGCGAAGTTCTGACGCTCAGCGATGATAACTTACCGCCTGCCCAGCTTGCCTTGTGCGGCATTACACCCGACCAAATTGATCTGCTCATCATGAGCCACACCCATATCGATCACGTGGGCGGTCTTGCGGACTTTCCCAATCGCCCCATCCTGATCGCTGCGGCCGAACGTGCCCTGCCCAAACCTCTCTATTGGGGGGGCGCACAACCGATGGACTGGCCAGACCGGGACTATGTTCTTGTGGACAGCGACACCGAAATCACCGAAGGCTTTGAGGTTCTTCTCACCCCCGGTCACGCGCCGGGACAGCTCGCATTCCTGCTCTCTCTGCCCGAGCCCGGCCCAGTGCGTTTAACCAGTGACGCAATATCCCGCCCCGCCGAAATCGACGAACACTTCGCCGGGTCATGGGACGAACCCCTCGCACAGCATCACGGGGCGCGCCTGATGCAACTGGCCGCCGACACTGGCGCAACCGTGATCTACGGCCATTGCCCGGAGCAATGGCCAACCCTGCGCAAAGCCCCAAAGACCTTTACCTGACATCCCGTCCTTGATTCAGGATGATCACGTTCCCGCTGCTCACATCTCCACCGGGTCCGGCCAGAAACGTCACCCAAGCTGCGATCTGCTCCGGTTGCATTGCATGCCCGTGGGGCATCTGCGCCACCGCTTTGGCCAACGTGTCTTCATCCAGCACGTTGAACAAAGGTGTTTCCGTCATTGCTGGTGCAATCGAGTTCACCGAAATCTTGTCCGTCGCATAGCGCCGCGCGAGGTCCTTGGTCAGTGTATCCAATGCTGCCTTGCTGGCCCTGTAGGGCGGTGGGTCAAACGCATCGAAGTTATACGCTCCATTGGACGAGATATTGATGATCTTCTTCACCCCATCCCGCTTGAGCATGATCGGCACCGCTTCCTGACAGCAATAAAACGCAGATGAAAAATTCAGCGCCATTTGCCGCTCAAAACTGTCTGGCGGGATGTCCGGGAAATCATCCATCAGACAGGTGCCCGCGTTGTTGACCAACACATCCACCCCGCCCCACAGATCGACAACTTGCCGGAATGCGTCACTCACCGCGTCCGCATCCGTCAGGTCCACTTCAACCGGCAATACGCCGGACCCGGCGATCTCTTCGAGACCAACGCCGTCGATATCAAACCCTGCCACTTTGTACCCGGCATCCAGCAAAGCCTGCACGAAGGCGCGCCCCATGCCCCCTGCAGCACCCGTAATGATTGCAATTCGTTGCTTCATAACCCCCTCCACCTTGTCACGCCCCTCACATTAGAACATGCTGGCCCGACAAAGGAAAACTCAGGGAGAGTTATCATGAAAAAACTGTTGGCAGCCACGGCAACAGCGGCCCTTCTGGCCCCCGGCGCCTTCGCCGAAGATATCAAGCTTGGCATCATCTATGGCTTCACTGGCCCCATTGAATCGCTGACCGGCCCCATGGCCGCAGGCGCAGAGCTTGCGATGCAAGAAGTCAGCGACTCCGGTCTTCTGCTGGATGGGTCCAGCGTCACCTCTGTGCGCGGCGATAGCACGTGCATCGACAGCGCAGCGGCCACACAAGCAGCTGAGCGTCTGGTCACCTCTGACGGTGTGAACGCAATTGTCGGCGGAGACTGCTCTGGTGTGACAACGGCGATCCTGCAAAACGTCGCGCGCGCCAACGGTATCGTGATGATCTCGCCGTCTGCGACATCGCCCGCCCTGTCCACCGCCGAAGATGATGATCTGTTCTTCCGCACAGCCCCGTCTGATGCGCGCGAAGGTCAGGTCATGACTGACATCCTGATGGAAGAGGGCATCAAATCCGTCGCCCTGACATACACCAACAACGACTACGGCAAGGGCTTGGCGGACGCGTTTGTGGCCGCCTATGAGGCTGCCGGTGGAGAGATCACGATCAATGAATCCCACACTGATGGCAAAGGTGACTATGGCGGAGAAGTCGCCAACCTTGCCGCCGCGGGGGGAGATGCGCTGGTTGTCGCCGGGTATCTGGACCAAGGCGGTCGCGGCATCATCGATGCAGCCGTGGACACAGGCGCGTTTGACCAGTTCGTGCTGCCCGGTGGCATGATCGGCGACAACATCCTGTCCGTGGGGGAACCTCTGAATGGCGCCATCGGTCAGGTCGCAGGGACAGACAGCCCCGGTGCGTCGCAGTTTGCGGACCTCGCCAAGGCCGCGGGTTTTGACGGCACATCGCCGTTCACACCCGAAAGCTATGATGCAGCCGCGCTCATCATGCTGGCCATGCAGGCCGCCGGATCGTCTGACAGTGCTGCGCTCAAGGGCAAAGTGTTCGACGTCGCCAACGCCCCGGGTGAGAAAATCTTCCCCGGTGAACTGGCCAAGGGTCTGCAGATCCTCAAGGACGGTGGTGAGATCGACTATGTCGGTGCCTCTGCTGTGGAATTGATCGGTGGTGGCGAATCCGCCGGGAACTACCGTCAGGTCATCGTGAAGGACGAAAAGTTCGAAACAGTCCGCTATCGTTGATAGTCGGATTACCCAGGAAGGCTCCGGTTCAACCGGGGCCTTCTTCATTTGAGGAGGCCTGCCCTTGCTGACCAACACTGACCACGCTGGCTATTTCCTCTATCATTCCATCGGCATGTATCCCGGCAAAGAAGCTGATCTGGCCGCCGCCACTGCCGAGTTCGCCGAAATCTGGTCCGCCCCCAATGACAAGCAATGGGGGTATGTGCTGCTAAAGCGGCAGGATTTCATCGACTACTGGCGGCGCATCATCAACGTGCCCAAAGGTTCCACAACCACCGTGGACAGTGTTACCGAC
>CAZDXI010000367.1:0-3362 GCA_964509095.1 uncultured Rhodobacterales bacterium | reverse complement strand
CGCTGGCCGCGATGGAATCCGTCAGCGCGTCCATCTTGATGTCGGCATTGGCGTCGAAACGGAAGTGCCAGAAGTTGCACTTGTCGTTGGTCAGCGCAGGATCAACCGCCGCATAGTTCAGGAACAACACACGGCTGTCGGGGTTACGACGGTTGTGCTTGTCAATCGCTTCGGTCAGCGCGTTCGCCACGCCCGAGGAGTTCCCCTGCGCGATAAACCGAATGCCTTGGTCAATCGCGACCTGCAGCTGAATCAGCGATTCCTTGGGGCTGATTTTGTTGTCGAAGGCAACAATTTCGAAGTTCGTGCCGCCCAGAACACCGCCCTTGTCGTTCACCATGTGATCGGCCGCAAACTGGTACTGATGCAAACCGTTGGTGCCGGTGCTGGCAAACGGACCCGACAGCGGGTCAATAAATGCAATCTTGATATTTTCCGCAAATGCGGCACCCGCGGTCATCGCGAACGCCAATGCGGCTGACAGTCCAAGCTTCTTGGATAGCGCCATGGTTTCCTCCCTAAAGGTATGTACAAGTCCGGAAATTGTTGTTGTGCCCGGTCCTTAGGGAAAGAGTTTCACACCCACGGAATAAGTCAAGGCTTTGGGTCCGGGATTCAGGTAAAAACCGCGAATGCTTGTTCCGCTCTGCGGAATTGACCGGTCGGTTGGGTTAACAGCGAATACTCAGACGCTCTGCCGCTGCGATCAAACGAGGCGCGTAGTGGCGTTCCAGTTGCGATTTCTTCACGTGAAACGACGGCCCGCCCACGTTCAGCCCATAGACTCGCGACCCGTTCAGCGAAAACACGGGCACCGCGATCCCGTTCACATCCGGGCGCCATTCACCGTATCCAGTGCAATAGCCAAGCCGATCAAATTCTTCCTGCGCCCGCGCCACACTGGCCTCGAATTCTGCTCTGCGTTCCGGTGCGCGCTGAACGGCCAGTTCAAACGCTGCGGCGCGCTCATCTTCGGACATCCCCACAAGGATCGATCGTCCGATCGCGGAAAAGAACAGCGGCAAGCGCGACCCAATCCGCATCGACAACGCCACTTCCTCGCGCGAGCGTTGCACCGCGACATAGATCACATCGGTGCCATGAGGTTCCGCAATCGCCACCGTGATATAGGAATTCGGCCCATCGCGCAGTCCGGTCATCTCGCTTTCCGCGCGGGGCCCAATCTCCATCCCCGACAGAACCGAAAACCCAAGTTCCAACACTCCGGCCCCCAACCGATAGGTCCCCTTGTTCTGATCAGCGACAAGATACCCCAGCACGACCAACGTGTGCGTCAACCGGGACACAGTCGCCTTGGGCAACCCCGTGCGTTCAGCAAAATCGGTGTTGGTCAGCTCTGTTTCGTTGGGATGAAAGCACCGCAACACATCCAGCCCCCGCGCAAGCGCGGTGACAAAATTGCGGTCCTTTGGGTCGTCTTCGACAAACACGTCGTTACCTCTTATTCAGCGCATTCAATCCGGCCTTCGCGAAAACCGGCACATACTGTCCCACCTTACGCGCGCGCTCCGGGTTGGACGCATTCCCATCCAGTGCGCGTTTCAAAACACCCTGAATGATCCCCGCCATGCGGAAGAAACAGAACGACAGGTAGAACTCGAAATTGTCGATCCCCGGCAGACCCCGGCGTTCGCAATATTTGGCGATGAACTCGGCATCACTCGGCAAGCCCAGCGCTTTGCGGTCCACACCCGCCAACCCGCGCCCTTCCTGACCCGCTGGCATCTGCCATTGCATGATGACCGACGCGAGGTCCGCAAACGGGTGGCCAATCGTGGATAGCTCCCAGTCCAACACAGCGAGGCATTTCGTGCCATCCGCCTGAAACATCATATTGTCGATCCGGTAATCCCCATGCACCAGCGTGCGCTGCCCGTCATCTTCGGGCATGCGTTCCACCAGTTGCTCCATCAGGGTGTCCATTGCAGGAATGGTCTCGGTTTCAGACGCTTTGTACTGCTTGGTCCACCGCCCGACTTGCCGCTCGAAGTAATTGCCGGGCGGGCCGTAATCCGACAGCCCCACCGCATCGATGTCCACCATGTGCAATTCGGCGAGGACGCGGTTCATGTCGTCAATCACCTCGCCCCGCTGTTGCGGCGTCAGATCGTGATCCATCGGGTCCACAAAGTTGCGCCCCTTGATATGGTCCATCACATAGAAGGCCGAGCCGATCACATCGTCGTCTTCACACAGCAGATGCATCTTCGCGACGGGCACTTTTGTGTCCGCCAACGCCTTTTGCACCCGATATTCACGATCCACCGCATGCGCCGATTTCAGCAAAACACCCGGAGGCTTGCGCCGCAGTACGTAATTCTTCGTGGGCGTTTTCAGCAAATAGGTCGGATTGGACTGCCCCACCTGAAACTTCTCCGCCTCAATCGGGCCTTCGAAGCCCGGCAAATGCTGGCTCAGGTAGGCGCTGACGGCATCGGTATCGAGGGTCTGTGTCATAGCGGCTCCTCAGCTATAGCTCAGCAAATCGGGTTGCGCGTCAAAATGCGGTGTCGCGTTGAACTCCGTCAACATGATCCGCCCGCGCGAGAAGATGAACCGATGGATCGAGCTGTTTTTGACTTGCAAGTTCAGCTCCATCATCATCACCGATGGCGCTGACAGGCTGGACGCCACAAGTTGTCCGATCACGCCACCGGAGGAAACGACCAAAACGCGTTTTGCCCCGGATGTGGTCGCGAAGTCCCGTGCGTCCTTGACCCGACCAACGAACTCCGGCCAGCTTTCCCGCGCCCCTGCGATACCCCCGCCCTGCCATTCCAGAATGGTATCGCGCAGGGTGCGGAAATGCGTCTTGCGGTCCTGCATTACCGGGTCGGGCGCCTGCCCGCCGAATTTCGTGTGCAGCAGGTCGTGGAAATCGTATTCGTTGAAACCTGCATGTTCTTCGGGCGCACCATCAAACCCCATAGCCTTCAGAGTGTCGCGCTGACGTTCCAATGTGCCCGTGATGAGGCGGTCCGGAGTCCATCCTTTTGCGCGCAAATAAGCCCCGACAGCTTCTGACTGCCGATGCCCCAGTTCAGAAAGCGCATCGTAATCATCCGCCCCAAAGGACGCCTGCCCGTGCCGTATGACGAGCAGTTCGGCCACTTACGTTGCGCCTCTGTCCAAAACCGCGACGTGCGTGGTTCGAATTGAATCGCCCAGTGGGCACCACTGGGCAGCGCCCGGCCGCCCCCCCGGGCGGGCGCTGTTGCGCCGTGCCCGCGGCCGAACCCTGCCCCCAAGTTCGATAGTTGGAGCAAAAGGTGCATGAGGCGGCAGGCTGGAGCTGGTCGAGACGAAGTCTCGACTGGGGGTACGGAGCACGGACCAAGCAC
>CAZDXI010000366.1:3159-3367 GCA_964509095.1 uncultured Rhodobacterales bacterium | reverse complement strand
CCAGCCAAGCTCGTAATAGGCCCACCAAGAGCCAAGCGCGATCCCGATCGTCAGAAAAACCCAAGCCGCCAGCGTCCAAGGACGGACCCAACGTCCCCAGGCCGCGTCCACACGGCCTTCGATGAGGGCCGCGACTGCGAAGCTGAACGCCATCGAAAGGCCCACATATCCCAGATAGAGGAACGGCGGATGGAAGGCCAAACCGGGG
>CAZDXI010000366.1:0-3149 GCA_964509095.1 uncultured Rhodobacterales bacterium | reverse complement strand
TTGCCCATCAAATGGCGGCACGGCGACACGCAAAAACGGGTTGGAGGTGAACAGGATAAACGCGAAGAACGCCACAGCAATGGCCGATTGCACCGCCAGCACGCGTGCGCGCAGCGTCGGTGGCAGGTTGCTGCCGAACCACGCCGCAGTGGCTCCGAACAGCGTTACGATCAGCACCCATAGCAGCATCGAGCCTTCATGGTTCCCCCAAGTGCCGGAAATCTTATACAGCATCGGCTTGGCGGAATGCGAATTCAGCACCACAAGCCGCAAAGAAAAGTCACTGACAACAAAAGCATACATCAACGCACCAAAGGCGAACGCTGTCAGGATGAACTGCAAACTCGCGGCAGGTTCAGCCACGGCCATCAAACGTGGGTCACGCCGATAGGCGCCCCACATCGGCACAATCATCTGCACAATCGCCACACAAAAGGCGAGGATCAGCGCAAAATGTCCAAGCTCTGTCACCATGGCTTAGGTTATAGCCACCGCGTCCGCCCGCGCCAATGGCTTGAACCAAAATGCCGCATCACAATCACGCGGCTTGTCCATGCACTATGCGCGCGCCGTCTTCCAAGCCTCAAGGGCCGCGTTGGGACCGGATTGCAGGGACGCCACGCTTAGTGCGACATCTGTGCCCGTGTCCGCAACGCCGACATCCGCCGCCTTCAACTCGCGGATGGCACGGATGTTGTTCATCACCACCGGTGCCGCTGCGACAGTCGCGACGATCTCGCGCTGGAATTGCTGTGATTTGATCTGGTGGCGCGCACCGAAGTAAAAGCTGACGATCACGCCAAGCAGCCACCATAACGGCTCTGGCACAAGTGCAATCCCTTGCATGCGTTCGGCGAACCACAAAGGTTCAACCATCGCAGACACAAACAGACTGAGCGTTCCCAAAGCCAACAGAGGCCGTGGCAAGCGGTTCACCCCGTCCATAAAGCGATCAAACCCACCCTTTCGCGGTACGATGAACTCTGCCCCGTGCTGCTTCATCGCCTGCATCTGGACTTCGGCGTCGCGCACGCCGCCCGCATCCGCGTTCTCACGGAACACCTCCACGGTTTCCTTGACCACATTGCGTCCGCCGCCGAACAGCAGCCCCAACAGCCCGTCAATTACCCCCATGCCGCGACCCTTTCTGCGAATTGCTGCGTGTTCAAGTGATAGCGGGCGTGCATGAATTCTTCGGCCCGTTTGATCCAGCCGCCTTTCCCGCCGCGTCGTGTTCGGGCGAATTTCCGGCTGGCCGCCCGTTTGTCTGCGATGCGGAAGTAGTAGTTGCGTCGGGCTATGGCATAGGCATCTGCGATATGCTCAGGAGCGGCGCGAAAGGCCGCCTCAGCCGCCGCACAAGTCTTGGGACCCAGCGCGCCGTCCACAGCAACATCCTGCCCCATGTCATTGAGAAGGCGTTGTAAAATCTTCACCGCGTTGCCGCCTGCATTAACGTACATATCAAACACCGACGCCTGCAGAACCTCGGGCAATCCGTCAATTCCGGGACGTTCGAAGTAATGTTCGATAAAGATGTCGACCGCCTGATTGCGCGTCAGACGTCGCACATCGGCCGGGGTAATCCGTCCATCCCCGGTCAAATCAAGTCCAAGCCGTCGCATCGTGTGGATGGTGACCCCCCAATTGGTGGCGCCGCCCGGATCATCCGGGTCGTTCACGTAACCGCCTTCGCGGCGCACGATCTCTTCGGCGATCTCTCGCACAGTTGGCATGGCAGCTCCCCTCCGCTTGTGTTGCGAACCGGGGATCAATCTGCGGGATGTGCATTAAAATGTGTTCAGAGGACCGAACGCTGGGGTGTGTTAACTGTCGGTTTCCTGATACACGCCCTGTTCTTTCAGCGCGTCGATCACTTCTTTGGGCATGTATTCTTCGTCGTGTTTCGCAAGAATTTCAGTGGCTTGGAACACACCGTTGACCCACGACCCTGTAGCGACGGTGCCTTCGCCCTCGCCAAACAAGTCAGGGCGAATACCGGTATAGGTTACCGGAACGCTCGCCCCACCATCGGTGACGGAAAAGGTGATCGTTTCCGATTCCCCGATGACAAGGGACCCTTCCTCTACCAGCCCGCCAAGGCGGAACACTTCGTTCGGCGCGGGCGGCTCTTCAAGAACCTGAGAAGGCGAGCGGAAGAAGTTGATCCCATCGCGCATGGCATAACCAATCAACGCCGTAGACAATGTCAGCGCCACAAAGGCGAGGACAATGATCTGAATACGGCGTTGTTTCTTCAGGCTCTTCATCAGCTCACGGGAATAGCGGGGCCATCATCAGCCCTTGGGTTTCCTCAAAATTAAGCATCAGGTTCGCGTTCTGCAACGCCTGTCCGCTGCTACCTTTTGTCAGGTTATCCAGCGCAGCGACCACAATCGCGCGTCCGTCAATCCGGTCCCCGGTCACTCCAATATGGCAAAAGTTACTCCCCCGCACGTCATGGGTGGAAGGCGCCGTGCCGAACGGCAGCACCTGCACAAACGGCTCATGTTCATAAGCTGCTGTCATCACGTCATAAATCCGTGCCGGGTCGCCTTTCACATAGGTCGTCGCTAGAATACCTCGGTTCGTCGGGATCAGGTGCGGCGTGAATTGAATGCGCACGTCTTCCCCGGCAATGGCGGAAAATTCCTGATCAAACTCGCCCAGATGCCGATGCGTGCCGCCCAGCGCATAGGCGTGATACCCTTCAGACAATTCCGCGTGCAGCAGGTTTTCCTTCAACGACCGACCAGCGCCGGAAACCCCGCATTTGAGGTCCATAATGATGTCGTGCAAGTCAATTGCCCGCGCCTCGATCAAAGGCCGCAGTGCGAATTGGCCTGTCGCCGCGTTGCAGCCAGTGCCAGCCACCAGACGTGCGCCCTTGATCTCTTCCCGGTAAAACTCGGTCAGGCCATAAACGGCCTCTCCCTGCAGATCGACCGCGCTATGCGGGTTTCCGTACCACTTTTCATAGGCCCCCGGGTCCCGCAGCCGGAAATCCGCGCTGAGGTCAATGATCTTGAGATCCCGTGGCAAGGCAGAGATCACCTCTTGGCTGGTTTTGTGCGGTAAGGCGCAGAAGCACAGGTCGATGCCGGTCCAGTCGATCTGCTCTATCTTTACCAGTGGCGGCAGGTCCAGAT
>CAZDXI010000365.1:0-3369 GCA_964509095.1 uncultured Rhodobacterales bacterium | reverse complement strand
CGGTTGAAATCTGCAAGCTGATGGACCGCAACCCCGACAAATCCATGTCTGACTTGCGCAAGGCCCTGCCGGTGACCTATGCCACCCCCACCATGTCGCCCTGGTGTGCAGATACCGAGAAATACGATGTGCTCGCGCGTCTCGTGGACAAGCTGGTCGCCAAGCACAAGGCCGGAGATACCGTCGGTGGCCGCGCGATCAAGGACGTCGTGACCGTGAACGGCGCCCGCGTCATCCTCGACAATGGGGGTTGGGGTCTTGTGAGGGCGTCATCCAACACGCCGAACCTCGTCGTGGTCTGTGAAAGCCCTGAAAGCGACGCGGAAATGCGTGCGATCTTCGCAGATATCGATGCGGTTATCCGGACAGAAAGCGCAGTTGGCGAGTACGACCAAACGATCTAAGCCACTTGGCCTTATGGGACGGTGGGCGGGGCGCCTTTCTCGCGTGCGCGAGGAACAGCGCCGCACATCGTCTCAATCCAACACATAGGTCATTGGGGTCGCACTGCGAAACCCAAACACATGCCGTAGCAGCCCTGTCGACTGCGCGGCACCTGGCACAAACCCTTCGCGCTCGTAAAGCGCGCGCGCCCTTGGATTGCTGTCAATCACATCAAGTCGCACCGCAGAACATCCGACTTCTTTGGCCCGGGCGCGCACAGCCGCGAGCAACCGCGTTCCCACCCCTTGCCCACGCACATTGGCATCGACCATGATCCCATCCATCAAAAGCGTATCGGCTTGAAGTCTGCGCTCCAGCAACGATAGGACCAGCCCGCGCCAGGTTCCGCCAAACACTCCGTAGACCGCTGTCAAATCGCTCAACTCGCCGCCAACAAATGCACCATCTGCCGTCTTGAACCCTGCAACACCAACAACGCGCCCTTCACGATTGATCGCGCTGATCGCATGGCTCGGATCGGCAACGCGCCGGAGAAACGCTTGCGCGCGTGACCCTTGTCCCATCACCCGGTGGAGCTTTGCCGAAAACGCCTCCCAGTACATCGCAACGACCCGCTCGCGTTGATCTTCCGGAAAGCCTGCCAGAACTGTCACATCCTCAGTCAAGAAGCCTCCGCAAGGCGTTCCCGACCTCGTCCTCCAGCTTCTTTTCAATGGCGTCCTCGACAGTTTGACCTTCTTCAACTGTCACGCCCAATTCACGCTCCACCGCGCGTTCTACTTCTGTTTTGACCTTGTCCTCGACCTTCTTCTTTTCTTCGGCAAAGTTCAGATCAATCGCGGCCTGCAGGTCTGGCAACACCTTGGGATTTGCCCAAGGTCCACGCACGCGCACCGGGATCGCCACACCGCGCCCTTCGTTTCCACGCAAAGCTTTTGGCGTGAACAGATAATCAATCGTCTGCGCGCCCAAGCCCACTTGCCCGGCCCCACGCGCCTCGAATCCCGGCAAGAGCAGCAACAAATCCTCGTTGCGCAGCACACCGCCATCCATCGTGAAACTGGCGCCCATACTGTCAAACACCGTCGTACCACCGCCCACATCGCCCGAGCGCATCAACCGGTCCAGATCGATCCCTGCGATGCGTCCCTGCCCCATGTTCAAGGCACCTTTGCCGCGCAACGACTGCATGATCGCATCAACCGATCCGCCCACACCGAGGAATTGCACATCGGCATTTGCCGCGCCGCTCAGCCGCTCCAACCCGGCCAGATCGCGCAGCATCCCTTGCAACTCCACGCCGCGCGCGGCCAGCTTTCCACCCACGCTCAGCCCATTGCGGTTGTTCATCACGAACTCGCCACCGAGCACCCCGCCATAGGCCTGAACCTCGCGCAGATCAAACACCATGCGAGACCGATCATTGCGCAACAACGCGCGGGTTGCGCCCAATTTCAACGAACCCAGATCAACACTGTCGGCCCGCAGCGCAATGTCGCCGTTGAATGCAGCAAGGCCAGAGGCATCAATCGGTGCGCGTGACCAGCCCGACGCCGTGCTGTCACCTCCACCAGAGTCGCCGCCTGTTGCGCTGCTGAGATCTAAGGCGCCGGCATTCAACTGTGCGTTAACCTGCGGGACCCCGTTCAACGACACATCCGCCGCCCCGGTCAGGCGATTGCCACCCAAATCCGCCACCAAGTCCCGCAGCGCGAGTTGGCGATCCTGCGTGAGTGTCAGTTGCGTGCTTACATCAACAGAGCGGCCCAACCCTTGCGGCAAGTCCGCCCCCGGCAGCCCCAGAGCCTTCAGGAACGCGTCGGTGTTGGCCGTTTTCAGGATCAGCGCACCCGCCACCTCACCTGTGATTCAGGCTACGCCGTTCAGGGCTGCCGACCCGGCCTCAGTCGTGAGGGTCACATCCACCTTACGTGCATCGCCGGCCAGAAACGTCGCAAAGCTTTCAATCGTGGCCGCCATTGTCACCGGCACACCTGCCGGGCGCAGCACGCCGCTGATGTCCACCGCGCCATCCGGGTCAGGCCAGTCCAGCGACAAGTCCACCCCGGAATAGGACACAAGATCAGATCCTTCCGCGTCATAGATCAACGTTGCATCGCTGACCTTCAAACGATCAATTGAAAACGATTGTGTCGGTCGATCCGGAGACGTCGTTGTCTCAATCTGTGCTTCCCCACTGGCATCAGTGAACTGCCAGCTTGCGCGCCCGTCCTTGCGGCTTTCCAGTCGGATCGTGGGGGATTGCGCCTCGATATTGGTGATCCGGATCGCTCCGCGCAACAGGGACGCCGCGTCGATCCCTAGGCTGGCATTCTGTGCGGTCAGCATCGGGCCTTGTTCGGACCATTCGGCATTACCCACTTGCAACTCGCCCACGGATGCACCCAACACCGGCCAGAACGACATGGAGACGTCGCCGCTTATCGTGACATCGCGCCCCGTGGCGCTGCGGATTTGTTCCGCTGCGATTTGTGCAACGCGGTCTGCTGGCAGCAGGAACAACCCCGCCACAAACACAACGACCAGCACCACCAAAAGGCCAAGTATCCGGATAATCCAACGCATCGAGACCTGCTTTCTTGTTCTTGTTCGTTTCCTTGAAAACTAAGGTCTCCACTGCCGCGTTGCAACGATCCTGCTTGGCCATCTGTGCGCGGACGTCTATAGCCGGGCGCATGAGCCAGAACCCTCCGTCCTTGCGCCCCGATCTTGCGCCCACTGCAACACTGGACGCCAAACAGCGGCCCGGCCAACCGACCATCGGCATGGTGTCCTTGGGTTGTCCGAAGGCCTTAGTGGATAGCGAACGCATCCTGACACGCCTGCGCGCCGAAGGTTATGGCATGTCTCCAGACTACGCGGGTGCAGATGCGGTGATCGTGAACACCTGCGGGTTCCTCGACAGTGCCAAGGCGGAAAGTCTTGAGGCGATTGGCGAGGCGC
>CAZDXI010000364.1:0-3382 GCA_964509095.1 uncultured Rhodobacterales bacterium | reverse complement strand
CGATTTGGACACCTTATTCTGTTGCACAGCCATGGTTGTGGCCCTTCTATCTCTGTTCTGACCAGGGGTCTTTTGCAGGCCGCGCCGGTCGGTTGGTAACTCGAACCCCATTCAGGTTGACGCGCGCTTAAGCTACGGCGCGGCACATGTCCAATCCTAAATGCGTGAAGCGCGCAAAATATCCAGAAAATTCCGTCGCGCAAGAGGTAATTCGGCTTTGATCAGGCCTTAGTCGTCTTTGGTTAAACTTTCGCGCAGTTCGGCCAACCCCGCAAAGGGTTTCGCGTCGTCATCTGTCATCGCTGTCTTGCCCGGTTCGGTCACTTGCATATGCACCGCATCAGCATCGTCAGCGCGTGGATAAAGCGGGAGCGCCAGGCTCAATGCTTCTTTCAGGATAGTGCCTGGGTCGATGTGGCTTGTCAGTGGCTCGGTTTCGTCATCGTCGGGCATTTCGCTTTCCGGATCGTCAGACATTTCGAAATCCGAAAGGAATCGGCGTGTTACGCTCGTTTCGACGCGGCTCCTTACTGGGGCAAGGGTTGCGACGCAGGGCTGTTCGACGGTTGCGCCCAAATTGCCGGACAATTCCCAGTCGCGTTTACCCAAGGGGCGCAGTTCTCCTTGAAAGCGCAGTTTTTTCAAATCGAGTAACTGCAGTTCATCGCGCAAGATGTCCAGTTCCGCTGCTTTGAGCGTGATATCAAAGGGGGTCGGGCGACTCTGAGCGAGGTCGGCGACACGGAGGGCGTATGGGCTGTGATCGGGCTTTGTCATAAATCTTGCGTCTGCTGTTGCTATTGCGGCCATATGAAGTGCAAACTTGATCAAGAAGATCGGTATTGATAAGCGACATAAAAGCCGCGCTGCCTCCGGGCAAGGGTGGGAACGGATAAGCGGAGACTTCATGGCCATGAATTCGGGCAAGCTGCGGCTCGGGATTGCCATTTCGGCAATTGTGCTGACCAGCGCATGCGTGGCCAGTTACCGCAATCACGGGTACATTCCGGACGAAGAAGACCTGTCTGAAATTGTTGTCGGCGTGGATACACGGGATTCGGTGGCGGAATCTGTGGGGTCTCCGACGTCCTCTGGTGTGTTGAATGACAGCGGGTACTACTATGTCCGCCAGCGCGTGCGCAGCTATGCGTTCACTGCGCCGCAAGTGATCGAACGGCAAGTCCTGGCAATTAGCTTTGATGGCGCCGGCGTCGTCCAAAACATCGAGCGGTTCGGTTTGGAAGATGGTCGCGTGATCGATTTGGATCGCCGTGTAACCGAATCGAGCGTGGTGGACAGGACCTTCTTGCGCCAGTTGCTTGGCAGCCTGGGGCGCATCGCGCCACCTGCGCCCTAAGGGCCATCAGATGATCTGGCTGAGCAAGGGCAAGTACCGCGCGCGGCAAAGTCGAGACTCGCGAGACATTCGCGCCGCGCAATCCTTACGCGCACACGCATTTGGCCTGAAATGTGATCTCGATGTGGATCGGTTCGATTCCATTTGTGATCATATTCTGGTGGAAGATGTGGCAAGCAACGCTTTGGTGTGTTGCTTCCGCATGATGCCGTTGAGTGGGGAGACAGTTTCCCATAGCTATGCGGCCCAATATTACGAGTTGGGGGCGTTGCAGTCCTATCAAGGACGCATGGTGGAGATGGGTCGATTTTGTATTGGCCCGGACTTGAACGACCCGGACATCTTGCGCGTGGCTTGGGGAGCAATGACGCGATTTGTCGATGAGCAGCAGATTGACTTGTTGTTCGGTTGTTCATCCTTTGCCGGAATAGAAGCAGAGGCATACCACGACGCGTTTACGATGCTGAAAGAACACCACCTGGCCCCGAAGCGATGGCTGCCTCGCGTGAAGGCACCTGATGTGTTTCGCTTTGCGGCGCGTTTGACGGGGCAAGCGGATGTACGCAAGGCCCGTGCGCTGATGCCACCTTTGTTGCGGACATATCTCGCGATGGGCGGATGGGTCAGCGATCATGCGGTGGTGGATCGACAGATGAACACACTTCACGTCCTCACCGGGGTCGAAATTGGGGCGATTCCGCCTGCGAGAAAACGGCTTTTACGGGCTGTCGCAGGGTAGTTTTCGGATCGGCAAGGCCGATCCGACCGTTTGGGGGGCCAGCCCCCCAACACCCCCCGAGGTATTTTGAGCATAAGGAAGAGGGGAATTGACCTGACCCGAGCGGCCCTTTAGCTGGCGGGTATGGCGCAGGTTCCTCTTTTGCAATTGTCTGACATTTCGCTGACCTTTGGTGGCGATCCGGTGTTTGACGATCTGTCGTTGGTTGTACAACCCGGTGATCGGGTTGCACTTGTGGGGCGTAACGGATCCGGGAAATCGACCTTGATGAAGGTTATGGCTGGCCTTGTTGAGCCAGATCGTGGGTCTGTTGTTGCAGGGCAGGGAGTTTCTGTCGGGTATATGGAACAGGAGCCAGACTTGTCTGGCTTCACAACACTGGGTGAGTTCGCCGCAAGTGGTTTGGATCCCGGTGAATTGTATAAGGTCGAACGTGCTGGCGAAGGCTTGAAATTTGACCCGGACCGACCTGTTGAAACGGCTTCCGGTGGGGAACGACGGCGCGCGGCTTTGGCCAAGCTTCTGGCTGAAGCGCCTGAGTTGATGTTGCTTGATGAGCCGACCAACCATTTGGATATCCAAGCCATCGGCTGGCTTGAGAACGAGTTGAAAAGTACGCGCGCGGGATTTGTTCTGATTTCACACGACCGCGCGTTCCTGAACACACTTACCCGAGCCACTTTGTGGATCGACCGTGGCGCTGTGCGCCGTCAGGAGAAAGGCTTTGCCGCGTTTGAAGAGTGGCGCGATAAAGTTTGGGACGAAGAAGATGTGGCCCGGCACAAGCTGAATCGTAAGATCAAAGCCGAAGCCCGTTGGGCGGTGGAGGGTATCTCTGCCCGGCGCAAGCGGAATCAGGGCCGGGTGCGCGCCTTGCAAGGACTAAGGGCCGAGCGCGCCGCGCAGATCACACGGCAAGGCACTGCCGCGATGGCCCTTGAGGCGGGTCCGAAGTCTGGGCGCAAGGTTGTTGAAGCACACGGGATTTCGAAAAATTACGGAGACAACGTGATTCTTCAGCCGTTTGATCTGACGGTAATGCGTGGAGATCGTGTCGCTTTAGTCGGGCCGAATGGCGTAGGAAAGACGACTTTGATCCGAATGTTGATTGGCGAAGAACAGCCGGACACGGGAAGCGTCAAACACGGAACCAATCTGGAACTCGCGTGGTTTGATCAAAACCGTGCGCAAATGGACCCGGACAGCACGCTTTGGAATGACTTAACGGATGAGCCGGATTTGAAGGTAAAGGGCGCGTCTGATCAGGTCATGGTCCGGGGAACCCC
>CAZDXI010000363.1:0-3382 GCA_964509095.1 uncultured Rhodobacterales bacterium | reverse complement strand
GTCCGTGTGCTGTTCCAGAACCGTTGTCTGCAAGAGCCGGTCCAGTTTGTCGGGCCGGAGCGAAGACAGATACATCTTGCCCGACGCCGTGCAGTGAAACGGAACCTGCGTGCCCACGGGCAATTGAATGCGTAGCGGCCAGTGGGTTTCGACCCGGTCAAGATAGACCATCCCATCCCGCCCGGCCGCGGCGAGGTTGCAGGTCTCGCCCACATCCTCGGCCAGTCTGCGCATAATCCGAAGCCGTTCGGAGCGGACGCGTTCTGAAGATAGGGTGTTTGTCGCCAATCGACGCAGCCGTTTGCCGGGGCCATAGCTGCGTCCATCGACATCGCGCTGCAGGAAGCCTTCTTCTTCGGCTGTGTGCAGCAGGCGGTGGACCGTCGGTTTGGGAAGGTCCAGCGCTTCGCATAAAACGGCGGGGGTGACAGGAGCCCCGGCCTGCGCCACTTCTTCAAGGATCAGAAGCAGGCGCAGGTTGGTGGGTATTTGCCCCTTTTCAGTTTTGACGTCACCATCCGCCATGGCTCACCACTATGTGCGCGTTAAATCGACCAAGAACAGAGCCAACTGCGGGATCAGCGCGACGAGAACCCAAACAGTGACCAAGGCCGCCAGATAGACCATCGCATAGCGCAGAAGGTGTACATAAGGAACACCCGTAACACCTGACGCCACGTAGAGGTTCAGACCGTAAGGCGGCGTGATGAACCCGATGGACGCCCCGACAAGGAAGATCACCGAGAAGTGGATCGGATCGACACCCACACTGGCCGCGATGGGCGCGAGGATCGGCGCAAGGATGATCGTCACTGGTAGGGATTCAAGGATCATGCCGGACACGAACACGATGGCCATCGCCGTGAACAGGACCGCATAGTAGCCCCCCATGGAGGTCACGAAGTCTCCGATCACTTGCTGGGCACCCAGCAGGGACAGGATTTGCTGCATGACCACAGACACAGCAATCAGCGGAGCAAGAATGCCCGTGATCTGTGCTGAGCGCATGACGATGCTGGGAATTTCCGGGATTGTGAACCCTTCAACAACCAACATGGACGGCACGGATTTCTGTGACCAGTCGAGCGTCTGATCCATGGAGAATATTTTGCTGACCAGCCAGCTGCCAAGGCCCGCAATGATGCCGAACCCAACAGTCACACCCGCCGCTTCGGTGGGGGAGAACTTACCAGTGTAGATGCCCCAAAGCACCAGACCAATGGCGAAGAACCCGAGCCAGCCACCAATGGCGGTCTTGAAGACACGCACCGGGTTCAGCCCAATCAGGATGCCCCAGCCGTTGCGCCAGCACACAATGAAGCAGGCCAGCATCATGCCAAGAACCATCAGAGCACCGGGCACGATCCCGGCGATGAACAGCTCACCAATGGAGAGGTTCATCAGGAAGCCATAGACGATGAAGATGATCGACGGAGGAATGATGATCCCCACAGTACCACCCGCCGCAGCCGTGGCCGCCGAGAAGCGTTCGTCATAGCCGCCTTTGACCATTTCCGGGTGCAACATGGAACCAATCGTGGCGGTCGTCGCAGAGTTCGATCCGGAGATCGCCGCGAACAAACCACAGGCCCCAAGGGACGCCATCGCCAGACCACCGCGGATCCAACCAAGGCAGGAATACGCGAAGTCCGACAAACGCCGGGCAATCCCGGAGCGGTTGATAAGGTCACCAGTCAGGATGAACAAAGGCATCGCGAGCAGGGCGAAACCATCTGTGAACACGTCCTGCAAGGCCGCGCCCATGTTCAGCAAAGGCAGTTCCAGAAGGAACGACATGCCAATCACCCAGTAGGCGATGACGAGGAACACCGGCACACCCATCATAAACAGGATGGTCACGCCGATAGAAATCAATGTGATCATTGTGGTGTCCATTACGCGTCCCCCCCGATCACGGCTTGTTCAATCAAAGGATTGCCCACGCGGTAGTTGTGCAGGTCTTGCAACAGGTTGTTGATGACCCGCGCCGTCAGAAGGACGAACGCGATCGGAACAGAGATCAGGAACCACCACTGCATCACGTTATCGGTGCCCAGCATGATGGCAAAGTTCGCAGCCGCGCGAACAACTTCTTGCGTGGTTGTCACGACAACGATCCACGCCAGAACAATCCACAGCACGGCGTCCAGCATCAGCAACGCCAGTTGCACAATACGCGGAGAGGCTTTGCGGAATTCGGCAAAGGCAAGGTGCGTGCGCAGCTTAACGTTATAACTGCACCCAAACCACGTCATGATGAGGAACAGGAAGGGCGGTAACGTGGTCGACCACGCCGGTTGACCCGACAGATAAAACCGCTGAACAACGCCTGCGAAAATGATGTAACCAATCGCAAGGTAGCTAAAGACCATGATGGTCTGTTCAAGGTTGCGTTCCACGAACGGCACGACGCGATAAATCAGCGCCATAACAGCGCCGCCAATCAGTGTCACAAGCAAACCCAACGGCCAGATGCCAGGGTTGTTGCGCATGGCGTCCTGCACCATGAAGGCATCATTGCTGAATAGGGCGGAGATGATTTCTCCCATGCCCCCGATCATATCCATCGTCGGATTCTCCCTGTTTGGTGTGTGCCGCGCCTCTGTTTTCGGAATGGGGGGCGGTCACGGGTTCCGGTTCATCTTGGGGCCGGAAGGGTCGGGGCGCAAGGCGCGCCCCAAACCGTTTTCAATATGTCTTGCGACGATGATCCGCGAAATGCGCGGATCAGCCACGCCACCAGCGACGGGGCTCGACGTTTTCTGCCAACGTGTGCGGGTTGTTGCGCACTTCGTTGTAGATGTCTTGGTATGTGTCGATGCCACCGGCCCAGCCGTTGATCCGCTCGCGCCACTGCTCCCACAGTTGTGGTTGGAACTCGGGGGAGCACATTTCTTCGGCTTTCTTGATCTCTGCGTCGGACAGCGATGCAACACGCACGTTGTTCTTGGCAAAGATTGTGTCTGGGCCTTGGTGCGGATGGGAGAAACCAACCGTGTTGACCAAAGCCGCTTCGTTGGCCGCTTGAACGTGTACCTGTGACAGGTAGGACGATTCCATGATCGCGTCCTGCAGTTCGCCACCCATTTCGTCGAACTTGCCGGCGTTCATGGCTGTGTGCTCTGTGCCGCAGAAGAAGCGCAGGTCCACACACTGGGACACAACAGGTGACATGTTGGCGTATGCAACCGCAGATGCCCATGTTTCCGCACCATCAATCAGGCCTTGCTTCAGACCGTCGAGAGTTTCTTCCCAAGCAACCGGAACCGGGTTCAGGTTCAGAGCGTTCATGGCAATACGGCCAAGCTGCGTACCTGTCACGCGGTTCTTGGTACCTGCCAGTTGCTCAACGCTTGTGACAGTCTCTTTGTCCTGCCAGGAC
>CAZDXI010000362.1:0-3393 GCA_964509095.1 uncultured Rhodobacterales bacterium | reverse complement strand
GGTATGTCCCCAAGGCGTGCCCTCACCCCAACCGGTCAAGCCCGCGTCTGTCTCCAGTTTCACCAACGTCGCATCCAGAGTTTCGAATTTCAGCCGCCCACCGGACAGCCAGTAGGGATGCTCCAACGGCAGATCGACTTGGTACACTGTGATGGACGTGATCTTCATGCCGTGCCCTTTGTCAGAACGGGGGGTGTGTCAAAGCCGTTTCGCCATGCGACAAGTGCCAGAACGGGTGCATCAAAGGTTTGCATGGCGTGGGGTTGGTTGGACGCGTGCTGACTTATTTCACCCGGGCCAAGCGTTCGGGGAGCTGCGCCGTCGGTCAGAAACTCAGCCGAGCCGTCAAGCACCATGTACATCTCTTCGCCGGGATGGTGATGCCAAGGGTAATAGAGCCCGGACGGCATATAAACGACCCACGCCCAGAGCTTTTCAGACATGAACGCGCCGCCTGCACCGATGATGCTGTAACAGCCGAACCGGTCCATAAAGTCGTTTCCGATATCGGTATTCTTGTACGTTTCCCGCCACTTGGCGAACGAGGCTGCGGCAAGCAAGGCGTCGCGTAACTCGCGGTACTCGGTGCCGATCAGCGCGGTTTCCTTGCGGAACCAATCTGCGCAGGCTGGCAGAAATGGTTCAACAGGCTGTTCAGTGATATCGTCTGGAAAGGGCGCAAAACCGGTCAGGCCGGGATGCTGCACGTAGGCGTCTCGCACAGCGTCCAGAAGCCTGTTCCAGACAGCGCGTGTCACGGGATCACCACGATATTGCCGGTGTGTTCCTTCGCGATGAACGCCTCTTGGGCGTCGCGCAATTCGGACAAAGGATAGGTCGCGGCCAATGCGGGTTTGATCTCACCCGCTTCGATGTAGCGGATCAGGGCCGGGGTCACAGACAGATCAATCACGGTAGAGCCGGTGAAGGTCAGGTCGCGCAGATAAAGCGTGCGCAGGTCCAGTTCCACCATGGGACCCGCAATCGCACCGGAACAGGTGTAACGCCCGCCACGCTCCAATACGTCAATCAGCGTTGGCCAATAGGGGCCGCCCACGATATCGGCAATGACCGTGACTTTGTCGTCGCCCAAGGCTTTGCGCAGATTGTCGGGCGCGCGGTCCAGAATGCGATCAGGGCCAAGTTTGGCGACGTCCGCGTGTTTAGGAGCGGAGGCCATTGCGATCACGCGCGCACCGCGTCGTTTGGCGAGTTGCACCAGCGCGCCACCCACACCACCAGAGGCTCCGGGCACCAACACCGTGTCACGTTCGGTGACGTGAGCGCGGGTCAGCATGCCCTCAGCCGTGGAGTAGGAACAGGAAAACGTCGCCAGTTCCGCATCGCTTAGGTTGCTGTTCACCGCCAGAGCGTTGGTCGCTGGTATGGTCGTGAACTGTGCAAAGCCGCCATCGCGCTCAGAGCCGAAATAGCCCGTCTTGTTCTTGTTTTCAGGATCATCTGGGTCGCGCAGCCAGTTGTCGGTGATGATGCGTTCGCCAATCCGGCTGGCGTCCACACCGTCTCCGACGGCGACGATCTCTCCGCAGACATCCGCACCCTGAACGCGCGGGAAACTGATCGGCGCGCCGCCCCAAGACGGGTCTTCTGTGTTCACATCGTCATAGCCATCACCGGTCGTCGCTTCGGTGACTGCTTTGGAATACCAGCCCGAGCGGGTGTTCACGTCTGTGTTGTTTAACCCGCAGGCGCGGACGCGGACCAGAACTTCTCCGGCCGCCGGGGACGGGGTGGGCCAATCGTCGTGAAAGACCAGTTGTTCGAGCCCACCATGGCCCATCGTGACCATAGCTTGCATTGTTGAGGGTAGGGTCATTCGGCGGCCTTTGCTGTGGTGTCGTTGCGTGGTTTCAAGTTGTCCGGGTCATAAGCGGCGGCGTCTAACACATGCGCGACACGGGCGGCTCCTGCGATCACGACCTCCAATTCCTGACCCGGCGTCGCAGCGTTCGGTTTGACATAAGCAAAGGCGAGGATCTTGCCGACGCTTTGCCCATAGGCCACCGAAGCGGTGGAGCCGACTACCGCCCCATCCATCAAGACGGCCTCGCCTCCATGCCCGTCATTCACGCCGTCCGGCTCAATGGCGAGGTAAGCACAGACCCAAGGCAAGTCGGTGCTCAGCGTCTTGTCACGGCCCAAGTAGTCCTTGTCGTTGCGCGCAAAGCGCAGCACGTCCGCCTCAGCCAGAGTGACTTCGTTGGTGAGTTCGCCCGCGCCTTTGAAACCCTTTTCCATACGCAACACGTTCATCGTGAAACTGCCGTAATCCGTGATCCCGTGAGGGGTGCCAGCCGCCCAAAGCGCTTGGTACACATCCACGCAGGCCGCATTCGGCATGTGCAGTTCCCAGCCCAATTCGCCAGCATAAGACATGCGCATTGCCCAAACCTTGTGACCTGCGACTGTGATCTCTTGCGCCGACAACCACCGGAACGCCGCGTTGTTGAGAGGTGCGTCCGTACAAGCACCCAACACATCGCGCGCGTGCGGACCATTCAGGGACAGGGCTGACCAAGTGTCGGACAATGCGGTCACTGTGACCTCTGCCGCGCCTTGGTGCGCGGCTAGGTGATCGAGCAAACGCTGTTCAAAGAACGCGGCACAGACCAGATAAAACCGATCCGGCGTCATGCGCAGGATGGTCGTTTCCAACTCGATCCGGCCCCGGCGGTTCAGCATATGTGTCAGCGTGATAGACCCGTCTTTCTGCGGCATCCGGTTTGCTGTCAATCGATCCAGCAGAGCATAAGCGTCCGGTCCTTCGACGAGCACTTTGGTAAAGGCTGTTACGTCCATGATCCCGACGCGGTCACGCACGGCACGCACCTCTGCGCCGATCACATCGTGCAAGGCGGTGCGCTTGAACCCATAGATATCGCGCGGCTCCATCCCTTTCGGTGCAAACCAGCGGGGTCTTTCAAAGCCAAAGACTTCCTCATGCACGGCACCCTTAGCCTTCAGGATGTCATGTAGCGGGGATGGCTTCACAGGCCGCCCGGCAAGTCGGTTGAAGTGAGGGAAAGGGATTTCGTGGCGCAAGCAGTAGTCTTCCTCGGCTTTCACCACCTGCCAGTCTTTCGTGGCATAGGCTCCAAACCGGCGTGGATCGTAGTCCCGCATCGAAATGTCCGCCGCGCCATGCACCATCCAGCGGGCAAGTTCACGCGTCAGTCCGGGCCCCCATCCGATCCCGATCTGCGTGCCGCAACAGCACCAATAGTTCTGCACACCGGGCGCTGGGCCTATCAGTGGATTACCGTCGGGTGGGTGCGAGATCGCACCATGAACCTCACGCTGAATACCGAGTTCGGCGAAAATCGGCATACGGTTCAGGGACTCTTCAAGCCACGGCATAACCCGGTCGTAATC
>CAZDXI010000361.1:0-3396 GCA_964509095.1 uncultured Rhodobacterales bacterium | reverse complement strand
ATTCGGTCGTCATGGACAAGGTGCCCGAAGGGCGTACGTTCTGTGCGTTGTGTTCCCGGTTGCGGCGCGGGATTCTGTATCGCATCGCGCGCGAAGAAGGCTGCACCGCCGTCGTGCTCGGACATCATCGCGACGACATTCTGGAAACCTTTTTCATGAACCTCTTTCATGGCGGACGGCTGGCTACGATGCCGCCTAAGCTATTGAATGAAGAAGGTGATTTGTTGTTGTACCGCCCTCTCGCGCATGTGGCAGAGGCCGATTGTGACCGCTTTGCCAAAGCGATGAGCTATCCGATCATTCCCTGTGATCTCTGTGGTTCTCAGGACGGATTACAGCGCCAGCAGGTGAAGCAAATTCTGGACGGCTGGGAAGCCAATGCGCCCGGGCGCCGACAGGTGATGTTTCGCGCACTGATGAACGCGCGGCCCTCGCACCTGCTTGACCCTAAACTGTTCGATTTCACTGGCCTCGTGCGGAACAAATCGGGAAAATTTGAAACAGATTCCGGAACGCCATCCCTGCGCGATTAACCTGACCGTGAGGCGTTTGGCTTACATCTTGATGCAATAAGACATCGAGGTGGCACGTGGTACATTCTGGCAAACCAAACCGAATTTCCAAGGCATTGTCGGCGGGATTATCCATCCAACCCGCTCTGGGAATCGTGGCATTCGTTCCAGCCTTGTCGCTGGGCGCATTTTGGACCGGGGGGGAAACCGCGCTGCTGACGGTCGCTTTGTCCGTGCCCTGTTTTGCCGCCTTGATGATGATTCTGCCCTATATGTCCGGCCGCGATGAACTTCGCACAGGACGGTCCGGCGTTTTGGCGGCAGCAGCCTTCGATGCAGTTTCGCAAATGCACTTGGATGAAGCACGTGCAAGCGGTCTGAAGTCCGCCGTTTTCATGATGGAAATTGACGACTATTCCGAAACCCTCGCGCATCATGGTCAACAGGCCATGGATGTCGTGTGCGACCAGATTGCTGCGCGGATCAGGTCAGCGGTGCGTGGTCATGACGAAATTGCAGCATTAAGTGACTCTGTCTTTTCGGTGTGTTTGACACCGCAACCTCGTCTTGATCTGGAAATCTGCCTGGAACTCTCAGGCCGCATCAACCGCGCCCTTGCGGAACCTTACGCAATTGACGGAACTGCCGTGTACCTCACTGTATCCACAGGATTTTGCCAGTTGGGCCGTGAATCAGCATCTGAACGGGACGTGGGACGTGACCCGGTTGTGACATGTGCAAAGCATGCCCTGACAGCCGCCAAGGCCGCGGCCCCGGGATCTATTCGGGCGTATTCACATGAAAGCCGCAAAGCAACGACCCTTAAATCGACAAGTGCGGGAAAAGACGCCGTGAGTGCGCTTGAGAACGGCGACATCGTCGCGTGGTTCCAACCGCAGATTTCAACGGACACTGGCCAAATCACAGGCTTTGAAGCCCTTGCCCGCTGGAACCATCCATCTGAAGGTGTTTTGCCGCCACTGGAGTTCATTCCACAACTGGAAAGCGCAGGTCAGATGGATCGACTTGCAGAGGTCATTTTGTACAACGCCCTGACTGCTGTGCGTGCTTGGGATCAGGCGGGCGTAGATGTTGAACAGGTTGGCGTGAATTTCTCCGCTCAGGAGTTGAATGACCCCAAACTGGTGGACAAAATCCACTGGGAACTTGATCGCTTCGAACTGGCGTCCAACCGGCTTGCGGTCGAGATCCTCGAAACTGTGGTCGCGTCCGGCCCGGATGACGTTGTGACGCGCAATATCCGTGGTCTTAGCGCGATGGGGTGCAAGATTGACCTAGATGATTTTGGCACTGGTCACGCGTCTTTGTCCTCCATTCGGCGCTTCGGCGTGAGCCGGATCAAGATTGACCGGTCTTTCGTCATGAAAGCGGACCGCGACCCGGAACAACGTCGCATGATCCGGGCAATCCTGACCATGGCCGAAAAGCTGGAGATCGAAACCCTTGCCGAGGGTGTCGAAACCGTGGGCGAGCATTCTTTGCTGGCACAGCTTGGGTGCACCCATGTGCAGGGCTATGGAATCGGGCGCCCAATGCCGTTCGATCAAACACTGTCTTGGATCAAGGCGCACAATGCGAAATTGCAGGCACCACCGGATATTGGCAAAGCTACCGGGTGACATCGCCACAATATTCCCTAAATAGGTTTCCAAACGCTGTGTCTTCAGTCCTGATGCCGGCCCAAAGGTCTTGACCTTTGGGGCCGCGTCGCGTTGATGGCGCAACAGACTGGATTAACGAAAATAGGTGGCTGTCCGAGATGGACGATCAGAACAAAAATCTCATCCTCGCAACAGCGTTGAGCTTTCTCGTCATTCTGATCTGGTTCGTGGTCTTTCCGCCCCCGGAACCTGAAACGCCCTTGGCTGAAACACCCGCGCAGGCCGGAATCAGCGACACCGCAACGGATACGGCCGCGACGCCAGCCACCGCAGATATTGCTGCGACACCGGGTTCAGTGGCGACGGAAGCCGAGTCTCGCGACGCTGCATTGTCGGAAGCGCCACGCGTTGCCATCGAAACACCGCGCTTGTCGGGCTCTATTTCTCTTCTCGGTGGGCGGATCGATGATCTTTCGCTGAACGACTACAAAACAACCCTGAATGATGACGCGGAAATCGTGACGATGTTGTCGCCGGTTGGTTCTGAAAACGCCTATTATGCGTTGTACGGATGGGCGCCGGGCGCTGGCGTCGCGCCAGATCAAGTTCCCGGACCGAACACCGAATGGCAAGTCGCAACTGGCGACACACTCACACCGGATACCCCGATCAGCTTAAGCTGGACCAACACGGCTGGTCTCACATTTGAGCGCATGATCTCGGTCGATGCGGACTACATGTTCACTGTTCAACAGACTGTGCGCAATGATGGATCTGCTGCTGCGAGCCTTGCTCCATACGGGATTCTGGCGCGCCATGGCGAGCCTGAGGAGCTGAAAAACTTCTTTATCCTGCATGAAGGTGCCGTTGCCGTTTACGATGGTGAGTTGCTGGAAACGGACTACGATGATTTCGAAGCCGCAGGCACCCACCAGGACGTGACTGTTGCGGAAAATGGCTGGCTCGGCTTCACCGATCACTATTGGATGACAACGCTGATCCCACCAAACGGTCAGAACTTCGTCGCCTCGACATTCCGCGATCCGAACCGGGACATCTTCCAGACCACAACTAAACTGCCCACGCAGACGGTTGCACCGGGCGCATCCGTTTCCGTTACAACCCAGCTGTTTGCCGGGGCCAAGGAATGGGAAACGATCCGCGAATACCAAAGCAATGGCGTGGAAAAGTTCATCGACTCCATCGACTGGGGTTGGTTCTTTTTCCTGACCAAGCCAATCTTCTGGCTTCTGCACGAAATC
>CAZDXI010000360.1:0-3413 GCA_964509095.1 uncultured Rhodobacterales bacterium | reverse complement strand
TGCGCCTGACCGGCTTCCTTGCAGAAGACCCAGAATGCAGTCAGCATTCGGTCATGATGGCGCGGCGGGACACATGATCTTTGACGGGCATAACGATACGCTGCTGCGCCTTGCGCGCAGCGAAGCGGATTCTGTCACGGCGTTTGAGTCTGACGGTGCCGGGCATATAGATCGGATCAAGGCACGCGCGGGGGGATTGCGCGGTGGGTTCTTTGCGATGTTTGCGCTGGATGACACCGTGGGCCTCGACTTCGCGATGTTCGACAACCCGCCTTATGACACGCCATTGCCGCCTCCGATGCCGCGCGATGTCGCTTGGGACAAGATCGCGTTGCAGGCCGAGATTGCACAAAAACTGGAAAGCGTTGGACACATTCGCTTCATGCGCACTGCCGACGATGTGCATCTTGAAGGCGCGGCTTTGGCGGGGGTCCTGCATCTGGAAGGGGCGGAGTGTATTGGCCCCGACCTCGACGGGCTGGATGAGCTTTACGACATGGGACTACGCTCTATCGGGCCGGTCTGGTCACGGCCCACGGCCTTTGCGCATGGGGTTCCGTTCCGCTTTCCCGGTGACGGTGATACCGGGCCGGGTTTGACGGACGCAGGACGTGCCTTGGTGCAGGCGTGTAAACAGCGCGGGATGATCGTCGATACCAGCCACATGACCATGAAGGGCTTTTGGGATGTAGCCGAAGCAGGCGTGCCGCTGGTTGCCACCCATTCCAATGCCCATGCCGTCAGCGCCTCTGCGCGGAATCTGACGGATGATCAGCTCCGCGCGGTTAAAGAGACCGGTGGCATGGTTGGGCTGAATTTTGGCACCATGTTTCTGCGCCCTGATGGCAAGCGCAGTCCAATCGGTGCGCTTGAGCACGTCGTGACGCATCTGGATCGCATGATCGCCCGTGCGGGCGAGGACAATGTCGGTTTTGGCAGTGATTTTGACGGGGCACCGATGCCGCACGGATTGAAACATGCAGGCGATCTGCCCGTGCTGGTTAAGCTGTTGGAAACACACGGGTATGGCGCGGAATTGATTGAAAAGATCACACATCGAAACTGGCTCAACTTCCTGAGGCAAAACTTGAACAATGTTCAGGATTGACTTGACCGACCCGTGCGCAATACCTAATTCTACTGTGAACGATGTTCATGGAGTGATTTGAGATGTTTGTTGTTGCAGATACAGACGCGCTGGTGGCCGATGGAATTATCCGGGTCGATGCCGCCGAAGAGATGAAGCGTCGCGGGCGCGGGGTGATGGTCACGCTCGCGATCAACATGGTTTTGTGTTTCGGCATCCTCGCCGCGACGGGTGGATTAATCTTCTGGTTGGCGGATGCGCTGTCTGTTGCCGTGGTCGGTGGGTTCTTCCTGTTCGGGGGGCTGTTTGCCCTCGCCAAAGCTCCCGAAGTCTATCGCATGCTGGGCAATGCCGCAGCCCTCATTGGGGCAGGGATGCTCATGGGCGGTGCGGCGATCGAACTGGTCGACAAATACGAGGATATCGCCGGCTGGATCATGATGCCCGGAGGTGCCCTTGTCGCCGCCATCGCAGGGCGCGCCATGCTCAAGGGCGGGTTGACCGCGCGTTTCGTCGCCGGGTCGATCCTGCTGATGGGTGTCGCAATGCATCTTTTCGGCATCGGCTATCTGATGGAGCAGGCCGAGATTTCGGGCTTCGCGAAGTCCTTGTTCTTTCTTTATGCCACGGCGATCATCGCGGGTGCGGGTTGGGTCACAGATGTCCGCGTTGTCACCGCTCTTGCTATCGTGCCATTCGCGCAGGCGTTGGAAACCGGAACGGCCTATTTCCACGCGGCATATGTATTCTATTCCCCGGAAGCGACCCTTTCGATCCTGCAAATGGGCGCGCTGATCCTTGCTCTGACGTGGTTCGTGAACAAGCGGTCCGAACGCACAGCGCGCCACGGACGAATCCTGACTGTTATGGCGTTCATCGTCGCGAACCTCTGTGCATTGGTCGGCTCGCTCTGGGGGGACTACGTGGGTGACGAGATGTGGGGACCCGGTTCGTGGTATCATTCCAGTGGCTACGGCAATTCCGAAGACTGGCAAGCGGCCCGCGACGCGCTGATCCACATTTCCGAAGGCACCTATACCGTACTCTGGGCCATCGCCCTCGCTGCGATCATCGCTTGGGCGGCGCATAAGGGAAATCGGGGTCTGTTCAACACAGGCGTCACCTTTGCCGGAATCCATGCCTATACCCAACTGTTCGAAAGCTTCGGTGATGAACCCTTGGCTTGGGTGATCGGCGGCTTCGCTGCGATCCCGCTCGCTTGGGGCATGTGGCGGCTGAACCAAAGATGGGAGGCCGCGTGACCCTGAAACGCACCCTTGTCGCTCTTTTGGCCCTGTTCGCCAGCGCAACCCTCGCGCTGGCGGATTGGGTTGCGGATACGGCAGATGATGGCGCGTATTTCTATGGCACTGCGCGGGTCGACAACACGTCCCTCGCGCTGCGCTGCAATGGCCCTTCTGCGCGCGGATTGCCTCCGATGTCCGTGGGTGCGCATGAGGAAACTGTTGTCCCTCCGTTTCAGGTGGTGTTCAACCTTGGCAGCGACCTTGTTCCGGTCCCCGCGAATGGCTTTCAACGCAGCGACATCGTGATCTGGGCCAATGGCACCGGGTTTCGCCTGCCAAAAGCGGGGTACAACGAACTGAACGGGGCCGGTTGGGAGAGCTTTGTGTCGATGACGGACCCGCTTGTTCTGGCAATGCTGCAAGGCTCGGATATCGTTTTGGGAGCAGAGGCGGGGCCGCATTTCACAGTACCGACTGTGAACCTGCAACAGGCGCTTTATGCGGCTTTTGGGTTTTGCATCGCGCAATACCAGCGCATGGGGCTTGCCGTGCCACCGGTGCTTGCGCCGCTCGCGGCGTCTGTGCCGGCACCGCAACCCGCGATACGCAGCGCCGGTGAAATCGCCCATGACCGCATCGCGCGCGGCTGCAATGCGCCTTACACGACCGAAGGAAACCCGGTGCTTTATGGCGATCTCGACGGCGACGGAACCGGAGACGCCGTCATCGATTGGGGGCGGGTGCGATGCCAAACCAGCATGCCGCGACCTTTCTGTGGCGCGTCCATGTGCTCGGCGGAAATTCTGCTGAGCGCTCGGAACTGGCGTCCTTACGATTTGCTCGCACTTGGCGTCGGTCTAACGCCATTGTCGAACGGTCAAACGGGTGTCGCCGTAGGCGGCTCGCTGGTGGAATGCAATCACGCGGGTAAAGGAAACAACGGGTGCCAGTTCATCTGGTACTGGAATGGCACCGATATGGTTCAACTAAAATGACCGGCATGCAGACATGACCACCAACGCGCCTATCACAACGCCCGATCAGGACAGGTTCGGCACCACGCGTCAAATGGCGCGCCA
>CAZDXI010000359.1:0-3422 GCA_964509095.1 uncultured Rhodobacterales bacterium | reverse complement strand
GATCTATCCTGTGCTGGCTTTCCTTGTGAACCGCCACAACGGCTGGGAGCCCAAGCTGGACCTGATGTTCATTGCGATCATCCTTGTGGGCATGGCCCTGACGCTCTGGATCAATGACACCGCCATCGCGCAAGTGCTGGCCGGAGCCGCCGACACCAGCCCGGCAGAGGTCATCAAGTAGGCTCTAAGTTCAAGTAATGGACGTTGATCCTGTTGTGCTCAGCGCCTATGCGCGGGAACAAAGCGAAGCGCCCGCGCCATCGACGGGCCGCCCCCACGGCCTGTCGATTTGGCAACACCAGCGCGACGTTCACGCTATAAGCTACCACGGCTGCCGTAAAACAAGTTGCTTAGACTTTGGATCAACAGACCGCGGCCCGCCGTTGGCGCTTCATCTCACGACCAGCTTTGCCGCCATTCACATGTTCACGAGAAGTACGTCGCTATAACCAGGCTCTATTTATGCTCAATCAGTTTGGTACGTTCACCCTTGGCACGGCGCAAAAGATAGGTGAGCATGCCTTGGGCCTCGGGGAACTTCGCCAGAATGATGAACACGGCCTGAAACGGCGGGTCTCCCTTCATCAGGCGGCGGGCCATGCGTGCAGGCCAGATCAGCAGCAGCACCAGCGCCCAGGGGCTGACGAACAGCGCCGCCAGCAGGATCAGCAGCGGTAACCCCAGGCCCCAAACCGCGATGCGCACCAGATTGGGCACCTGATAGCGTTCCGGGTCGCGACCATGCATGGCCACACCTTCAGTGACCGCATAACCGCCGCGCTTGGCCCGTTGCCACCATTGGGAAAATTTCAGCAAGTTGGCGTCATGCAGGGTCATCTCGTGATCCAGCCGCCAGATCTGCCAGCCCGCCTGACGCAGACGCAGACACAGTTCCGGTTCTTCTCCGGCGATCAGGGTCTCGTCAAAACCGCCCATCTCCGCCAAAGCCGTGCGCCGCATCATCACATTGCCGCCGCTCGCCTTGGTCTGACCCACAGGCGTGTTCCATTCGATATCCGCCAACGCGTTATAGATCGAGCGTTCGGGAAAGCGTTCCCGGTTGCGCCCGGACACCGCGGCGACCTCGGCATTATCATCCAGAAAGGCACGGCCCATGTCGATCCAACCGTCGCGCAGGATGCAATCCCCGTCCAGAAACTGGATATAGTCGGGTGCCTCGCCCATCTCTGCCAGCCGCGCGACCCCGGCATTGCGGGCACGCGCTGCGGTAAAGGGCACAGACATGTCCAGTTCGACCACTTCGGCCCCGCGCGTACGCGCCTCGGCCACACTGTCGTCGGTAGAGCCTGAATCCACGTAAATGATCCGATCCAGCTTGCCCAACATAGAGTCTAAACAGGCGACCAGACGCTCGCCTTCGTTCCGCCCGATGGCAACGGCAGCAACAGTGCTGGTCATTTCTTCATTTCCCATGGCGCATAACGTGGACCCAGCGGGTCAAACGCATTGGTCCAGATATCGCGATATTCGTTTTCATTGGCCGGCGGTACAGGCTTGCCCAGCAGGCGGCGGACCTGCGCAATCCCGCGCCCAAGATGCCACAGCAGATTGGCCATGATCAGCCCGACCCGGCCATGGGCCTGATACAGAAACCGCGTGCGTGAGGCATAGTAATAGGGCGGCAGACGTTTTCGCGCCTCTGCATCAGACACTAATGTGCCGGATCCGCCTTGGTAGTGCATCACCGTGGCGTCGGGTGCATGCGCGATGCCCCACCCTGCCCGACGCGCGCGCAGGCAATATTCGCTGTCCTCATAGTACAGGAAATAGCCCTCATCCATCGGCCCCAATGCTTTGATCATATCCCCGCGCAGCATCACACAGGCGAAGCTGACCCAATCGACTTGATCAGGGTCTGTTACAGGCGGTGGGATCGGCACGCGCTTGCGCGCCAGCAGCTTGTCCAAGGGACCGGTTTTCGCTGCGCGCATCAGCTCGCTCGCCGGGGAGTGAAACCGGAACGCACCCACACTGGGTTCGCCGTCCTCGTCCAAGATCACTGGCGAGATCAACCCGGCCTTGGGTGCCGCTTCGGCAGCTGCCAGCATCTGCGTGAAAAAACCGGGCTTCAGAACAGAGTCTGAATTCAGCACGAGGTAATATTCCCCCTCAGCTGCGGCGAAGCCTTGATTGTGTCCGCCGGAGAACCCCGAATTCGTCTCTGATTGCACGAAGCTGACAGGCGTATCAGGCTCTAACCCAGCGATCCAGTCGCGCAATTCCTCGGCAGAGCCATCGCCAGAGGCATTATCGACCACCACGACATGGATATCCGCCGTACCGATATCGGCCAGCACAGAGGTGACGCAAGCTCGGGTCAACTCCGCCGTGCGGAAATTGATGATGGAAACAACGATCTTATGCATGTTCAGGCCTTACCCCCGTGGCGCGCCGAACAGATCACAAACCGCGATCCATCCCGCGCCGAACCATATACCAAACGCGGCGTGGGCCTAACACAGAACCTTGTCAGAAAAAAGGACGCAGCGCGTGTTCACGCGTCACGGTAAACAGGCCCCGCGCGTGTCAGGCATGGTGCGCAACTTGCCCAGGATATCTGTCGAGACCAAGGGCGCTTCGGCAATCGCGCCAACGGCTCCTGCCCCCGGCATCGGACAGCCCAGCACAGGCGTGTCGATCGGAGTCTCCGTGCCCGGCACCGGTCCGTAATCAAACGCCTCGTAGGGCGCGGTCATGCGTGATACGAACATTGCCGACATGTCCAACGGCCCGTCATCAATATCCGGCGTACCTATGAAAGGCTGGTGCAGCAGATTGTGCTGCGCCTGAAACCCGGTGAACGCATGTGCCGCATCGATCTGGATGAGCGTGTCGATATCTGCATCCCCCGACTTGGCGTTGGCGTCCTGCATCAGATTGATGATGGTGTTATGCGTCACCAATACCGGGGCAGACAGATTTTCCGGCACATGCGGGTTGTTCGCCGACGCATATCCGCTGGACACGAAATACCGTGTATCACTTGAATTGGCGCGCCCCACATTGGGCACCACAAACACGTTGTTGCGGATCGACCCGCCGCCATACAGCGTGCGCATGGCATAGCTCGTCATCCAGGACCCGATCAGGAAGTTGCGCTCTACCAGGAAGTTCATCGGCTCTACCAAGAGCGGCGCCGGGTTTGCCGGATAGATGTGCAACATCTCCGAGCCCCCCTCCATGACGTTCTGCTGCACGTTGTAGACCGCGTCATTGACCACAGTGGTGCCGATGCGCAGGCAAGGTTGCTGCGTATAGAGACTGTTTCCATCGATGTTGAAGTTATGTGGGAACCAGCCAGAGCGGTTGAACAGATCGTTCTGCTGCACAATGCCGACACTGCCATTGGCGCGGATGCAGCCATGGTCATTATGTCCTTCAAACCGCGCGCCCCCGGAAAG
>CAZDXI010000358.1:0-3432 GCA_964509095.1 uncultured Rhodobacterales bacterium | reverse complement strand
TCCAGAAACAACGGCCGCCCAAGGCGAAGCGACAAGAACACCACCGTCGCCAGATCACGCCCACAGACATATCCCGTGTCGGCCAATTGCGCCTGAACGTCGTCAATACTGTCAAATGCTGCCATGGGCGCCCCCTTTTGACCCAAAGTGCATCCCTGCCCCCCAAGGTCAAGCGGCGTTGCGCAAAAGCTGCGCGCGCGGGCATGAGACATTGGCATCAATTGACCGGAGCCGGGCCACATGGCAGCATCAACACAAATGAAAGCTCCCCATGTGATAAGGGGACGACCAGAGGCAGCAAAGGGTGGACCCGGATGTGACATTCACATGCGGGTCATAAGCGTATGAAAATCACCGCCGTCACCTGTGTGAAGAACGAAGGCCCGTTCCTGCTGGAATGGATCGCGTTCAACCGTTTGATCGGGGTGACGGACTTTCTGTTTTATTCCAACGATTGCACCGATGGCACGGATGATTTGCTGGATGCGCTGGCGGAACGTGGCGGACTGACCCATCTACCCAACCCGGCTGAGGGGCGCAATTACCAGATGGAGGCGTTGAAGGACGCCAAAACGCAGGACGTTGTTCGCAACGCGGATTGGGTGTGGATTGCGGATGTAGATGAGTTTCTGAACATCCACACTGGCGATCACACAATTCCGGCTTTGATAGACGCTTGCGGCGACCCGCAGGCGGTGTCTGTGACATTCCAGTTCATGGCCAGTAACGGGGTTGAGGCCTTCCGCGACACACCAGTGATCGAACAGTTCTTGCACACCCACAATCCGGACCTGTGGTGCGGGGAAAGCGCGATTGAGGTCAAGTCCCTGATCCGAAATGACTTTCCCTTGCAGTACTACGGCGCGCACCGCCCGTTCTTCAAAAACAAACTGGCGGAGAACAAACGCCCCCGCTGGACAGACGGGTCCGGTCGCGACGTTCCACATCGCTTTCTTGTGGCTGCCAATCCAAGGCGCATCCGCAAATTCCCAGCCAAAGGCGCACGAGAGTTGGCGACGCTGAACCACTACGCACTGCGCTCTCTCGACAGTTATCTGGTCAAGAATGACCGAGGCGACGTGAACCGCGAGAACCGCGATTTCGATGACACCTATTGGCGCGAACGCAACGATGCGAGCCATTTGGATGACTCGATCCTACGCTATATCGGCGAACTGCAAGACACGCTGGCTGACTTGAAAAACGATCCTAAGATCAAAGCCTTACACGATACCTGCGTGGCGCGTCACATTGCAAAGCGCGATGAGTTGCTGACACAAACGCCCTACCAGGCAATGCAAAAACAGCTGCGCAGGGCCTCGCAAATCCCACCTCAGGAAGAAGACATGCTGCGGGACCTTGGCTTGTGGAAAGGGGCGGCATGAGCTTGGCCGTCGTAAACCTTGGTCTGCCGAAAACAGGCACGACGACGCTCAGCCGCGCCTTGAAGATTGCGGGTCTGAAGGTTGCCGACCACCGTATTCGCCCGCGGCAAACGGACAACGCGGCGATTCACAACGCCTTTGTCGGGGACCTTATCTATCAGGGGTATTTCGAAACCGGCGATCCGATGGCGCGGATGCCCGGTTTTACCGCGATTTCCGAGATGTCTTGTTTGCGTGACGGACGCTCTCTCTGGCCGCAGATGGACTTCGCGATCCTCGATGCATTACGCCACCACCATCCTGATGTGAAATTTGTGGCGTCGAGGCGGACCACCTTTGATGTGTCCCAATCCATGCTGGCGTGGTCCGACCTTGGGATTTCCCGCCTGCCTGCTGGCGCCATTCCAGGATTGCCACCGGGCTATGGGGAAACAAGCAAGGAACGCGAGGCGTGGATCGACGCGCACTACGCGCATTTGGCCGCGATTTTCCGCGATGACCCGGCCTATCTGGAATTGGATATCGGAGCGACAGACGCACGCGATCAACTGGCCCGCCACATCGGGGTAGAGTTGCCGTGGTGGGGCCGCGCGAACCAAAACAAGGCCAAGGAAGGCGCGATATAGATGCGCATTGATCTGCATATCGGGCTGGAATGCTGCGGGGCGACGCGTCTGCAAACCGCGCTGGCTCAGAACCGTGACGCGCTGCGCGCTCAAGGCGTACTATTTCCCGAAACTTTGGGCAACCGCAACCACACCAAGCTGTGGATGGCCGTCACGGACCCCGATCACATCGACCCGTTGCGTGTACGTCGCGGCTACGCCAGTTGGGAGGCGCAAGAAACATTGCGCGTCGACGTACTGCGCGAATTACAGTCCGAAATTGCCGAACATACCCCTAACCGGCTTATCCTGTCGGCAGCACAACTGTGCTGGCTCGCCAGCCGGTCGGAGCTGGAGCGCTTGCGCGAATTGCTGACCCCGATCAGCACGGATATCCGCATCATCGCACATGTGGATGAACAGGCAAAACTGCTCACCCGTCTGTATGCAGCACAGGTTTACGACGGTCGCGTTGCGACATTGGATCAGGAATTGTCTCTCGCTGCGCGCGGCGACTGGTGGGCGTCTGCTCTGAAATTTGCGCCCGACATTGACCCCAGCACGGGTCAGTTCATCGAAACACAAGCGGCCCCCTTCTGGCTGGATTATCAGAAACTTACCGATCATTGGGGGGCGGTTTTCGGCTCCGAAAACGTGCATCTGTTTGGGTATGACGCTGATGGAACAACAAGTTCGGACATCGCCCACGCCTTTGATCTCGACACATCCATACTTACGCAGATACCCGTTCCGGGAGAGCGTCCATCCGGGGCGTCTATCACTCGGGCGCGCTTGCTGAATGAACTTCTTTGGAAGGTGATCGGCACCGGGAAATACGTTATCCCCCGCCCGCTTTGGCACAGTTTCCATGAGGAGATCGCGGTACCGGGCGCGCCCATCGACCCGGGCAGCTTGTTCGCAATCTCTCAGCAGTTCGCAGCCGCCAACACAGCGCTGATCGCAAAGCATGATGGCTTGGCCGAAAATAGCTTGACCCCCGCCGCTCCGACAGACGAATGGGAAGAACCGGACCCAACCAACGGTTTTCGCGCCTCGCAATACCTTCTGGCGTTCAAGTGGCGGTTGGATAAGGCGCAAAAGAAGGCCGCAGCGGAGCCTGCAGCAGATGATGCAAAGCCAAAGCGGCCCCAGCTCAGCGACACGGCCCGCGCAGTTATGCCCCCGTTGGCCGTCCAGAACTTCCGCAAGCTTCAAGGCTCACCTTTTGCGCCCCACAACCGGCTGGGCGCTGTCAACGAAGACGCGTTGGCCGCCGCCTATTACCCGCGAACACGGCGCAAGCTGAAGGGCAAAAGCACCGGCAACATGATAGTCGGGTGCATGAAGAACGAAGCCCCCTATATCGTGGAATGGGTCGCCTATCATCGCGCGATTGGGGGCGATAATTTCCTCATTTACACAAATGGTTGCGAGGATGGCAC
>CAZDXI010000357.1:0-3436 GCA_964509095.1 uncultured Rhodobacterales bacterium | reverse complement strand
TCCCGAAGATCAGATTGCTGACCTGCCCATGCGCATGATTGCCGCCGAGATGACCCGCGAGAAACTGACCCTGCGCCTGCATCAGGAACTGCCCTATCAACTGACTGTTGAGACCGAGAGCTGGGAAGAACGCAAAGACGGGTCTGCCCGGATCGATCAAATCGTCTACGTCGCGCGTTCCGGACACAAAGGCATCATCCTTGGCAACAAGGGCGAGACGATCAAAGCGGTGTCCAAGGCATCCCGGCTGGAACTGGAAGAATTTCTGGGTCGCCGCGTGCATTTGTTTTTGCAGGTCAAGGTGCGAGAGAAATGGCTTGAAGAGGCCGCGCGCTATTCCGAGATGGGCCTGAACTTCAAGGATGGCAACGCTTGAGCCGTCTTACGGCGCGGTTCTGGGTGGATGCCTATCTCGCGCGGTTGCGTCTGCTGGACATACCCGCTTTTGTGACGGCGCATGGAGATGACACGGGCGGTGCGGTGCTGGTGAAGCTGAACACGCTCGACGGGCAAGCTGAGTTGTTTCAGCGCAGTTTCGATCTTGAAACCGGGGCGCGTGTCTGGGCCAGACTTAACGCTGGATCAGAGGCCGACGTGGATGCCAGCATTGCGCGCCAAAAGGGATTTGATCCCGACGTGTGGGTGATTGAGGTCGAAGACCGTCAAGGACGGCATCTGCTGGATGATGACAGTTTGAGCTAAAAACCGACTGATTTAAGCGGAAAAAGCACGTGTTTGCTGGGGCGAAACGCGTATAGTGGACATCAAGACGTGTTGGGAACATAGGAACTCTATGGAGTGGAGGGACGAAGCTGTCCTGCTCGCGGTGCGCAAGCATGGCGAAAGCAGCGCGATCGTCGATGTGTTGACGTCGGATCATGGCCGCCATGCGGGTGTGGTGCGCGGCGGTGCGTCGAGGAAGATGTCGTCTGTTCTACAGCCCGGTGCTCAGCTTGATGTGACGTGGCGTGCTCGGCTCGAAGAGCATATGGGCAGTTTCCGTGTGGAGCCGATCCGCTCCCGTGTCGGGTACGTGATCGACGACCGGCTTGCGTTGGCCGGTTTGAATGCAGTTACGAGCCTGCTCAGCTTTTCTTTGCCGGAACGGGAAAGCTACCCCATGCTCTATCGCCGTTCCGTTGCCTTGCTGGATTTGCTGGGTGAACCGGAGATTTGGCCGTTGGCTTATCTGCGTTGGGAAGTCTCGTTGCTGGAAGAACTGGGCTTCGGACTGGACCTGACGGAATGCGCGGTTACGGGCGCGCATGACGATCTGATCTATGTCTCACCCAAAACCGGGCGTGCGGTGTCTGCGGGTGCAGCCGGGGACTGGGCGGACCGTCTCTTGCCGCTTCCGCCAGTGCTTTTGCGGCAGGGGGAGGCTCCTGATGCGGAAATCGTCGAGGCTCTGCGCACGACCGGGTATTTTCTGGAAACGCACCTTGCCGCAGAACTTGGGAACAAACCCTTGCCGGAGGCGCGTGCGCGCTTTGTTGAAGCGTTCAGTCGCCGGCTCTGATTGTGGTGAGACGCGCCATCAGGCGCGGCAAACACCCCCTATTTCAGCACCAAAAGCAGATCGACCAGCGTTTCTGCGTGGTTCCCTTTTGATGGGCTGGCAATCATTGCGGCATGGATGAGTCCCGGAAAATCGGGATGAGTTGCATCCAGATCGTTCAGCAACCCGGTCAAGCGGGCCAGCATATCCTTATCGAGTTTCGCAACTACTTTTCGAGCCTGCCCATCTTGCACACCCCACCCGCGAATTGCGTGATCAAGCGCGTTTGGGCGCCATTGGCTCAAGCTGCGCAGTTGTGTGACGGTCGTGTCACCTTGCTCCACCGCGTCTGCCAGCCGGGTGCGCGAGTGTTCTAGCCACGTGTCGAGAACGGCCGCCTGAAAGGTCGGAACATCCTTGAAGTGCCAGTAAAACGACCCCTTAGTTGTGCCAAGTGTGCGCGCCAGCGTTTCGGCCCGCAAACCGTCGGGGCCAGTTTTGGGCAAAGCCTTTAGTCCTGCGGTGATCCACGTGTCGGGTGTTTTGCGAGTCTGTGCCATGGCTTCGAGTTACGTGCGCCTGCGTATGGATACAAGCGCACAAGCCTGCGTCAAAATGCCGAACTCAATGCCAGCGCGACAACGATCAACATGGAAGCGGCCATGGTGAAATTGATGGCACGCTGCGTACGTTCTGGCAGATCAAGCCGTTTTAAAGCCCCGCCTGCCCAGACCCAACCCACATGGATCGGTATCCAGATTGCGTTGAGCAGAAGGATTTTCCAAAGCACTTCTACCCAAAACGCGTCCGGGTAGAGCGTGAAGCCCGTGAACAGCGTCGTATTCACCGCATAGGCTTTGGGATTGATCGGTTGCAGCAGGATACCCGCCATCACACCGGGTTCCTTCTGGGCTTCAATAAACGCAACTTTGGAGCCTGCTAGCGCAATCCGAGCGGCCAGATAAAGCAGATAGAGCGTTGATAGTCCCAGCAGAACAAACCGGATGACGGGGCTTGCCAAGACAAGGGCGGCCAGACCACTGACGACGGCTGCGATGACCAGCAGTTGTCCGATACAAAGGCCCGTGATGTATCGCATCCCCGCACGGAACCCATAGGCCGCGCCGACGCCCGCGGCGGACAAGACACCGGGGCCGGGCGTGACAATCAGGAAAAAGACGGCGGCGAGGAAGGTTAACATCCTCGCACAGTGACCTTTGGCGAGGGGAGGTCAAGGGGCGCACGGTCGGGTTACGGTTCTTTCGCCTGCCTCAGCTATAGCTTTGGGCGTGATCACATTCGCGCCCTAAGACCTCCTGCACCCATAAGTCGGGACGAGGGCGTTTGTTCAGGTTGGAGGGTTTTCCCTTCGCGCATTTTCGACCATCGGAGTGACGTCCGGTGATCGACCTTCCATAACTTTGGCAGGCCTGCCGCCCTGACGTTACCTGCACTTAGATATGAAGAAGCCCGCAGCGAGGTTATCGCAGCGGGCCAATTCGGCGTGGTTTGTTGGCTCAGGCCAGCAAGCGACGTGCGATGACCTGCGCCTGAATCTCGGCGGCTCCCTCAAAGATGTTGAGGATACGCGCGTCGCAAAGAACGCGAGAAATCTTGTATTCCAGCGCGAAGCCGTTGCCGCCATGGATCTGCAACCCATTGTCGGCGCAGGCCCAAGCGACGCGGGCGCCCAGCAGTTTCGCCATGCCTGCTTCAAGGTCACAGCGACGGCCTTCGTCTTTCTCGCGGGCGGAGAAATACGTGAGCTGACGCGCCACCATGATTTCCACGGCCATCATCGCCAGTTTGGAGGCCACACGCGGGAAGTTGATCAACGATTTGCCGAACTGTTTACGGTCTTCGGCGTATTGCATGGAGATATCCAGCGCGGACTGCGCCACACCAATCGCGCGGGCGGCGGTTTGGATACGCGCGGAT
>CAZDXI010000356.1:0-3439 GCA_964509095.1 uncultured Rhodobacterales bacterium | reverse complement strand
AGATACTGTCGGATTTTAGCAAATCACGCAGAAAGGGGACCTTCATCGCCTCGGCCTTGGCGTTGTCGATGATGTACTCGCCCATGTAACGCGTACCGATGCGATAATCGATGGAGTAGTGGAACCAAGACCCGGCATCCCGCAGCATTTGGGACAGGTAGGTTTTCCCAAGGCCTGACATGGCGAACAGCAGCACGTGTTTACGCTCAGCGTCGCGCCATTCCTGAGCCGATGAATAAAGCATGGTCCGTCCCTGTAGTGCCCGCGCCAAGTCCTAGCCGTGGCGGGCTGGCCGGTCAATGAGCGCGCGCCATGCGCGGCCATCCAGGATCATGAGGCCCAAAGCAAGCAGGGCGAAGCCTGCATAGGCATTGAGCGTCAGCGTTTCATCCCGGAACAGCGCACCGAGGACGATGGCAAAGGGCACGATCAGTAGGGTCACAAGCATCAGGTTGCCGGACCCGGCCATCGCGAGGACACGGTAGTAGAGCAGGTAAGCTCCGGCGGTCGCAATCAGGGAGTAATAGCCGATGGCGAGCAGAGTGTCGGGTTGGAGAGCCAACGTCATTGGTCCGTCAATCAGCGTCGCGATGGGTAAGATGATGACAGTGGAGCCTGTGAGCATTCCGGCAGCAGCGACTTGAGGGGGCAAGCCAGTCAGGCGTTTGCGCGCCCAGACCCCAGCCAGAGCATAAGACAAGGTACCCGCCAGAACCGCCAGTTGCGCCGCAGAGCGAATGTCGAAATTCGTCAAATTGTCCCAGCCTTTGGCGGTAACGACGCCTGCAAACCCGATAAGAACTCCGAGCAACTTGCGAGAGGTGAGCTTTTCATCAGAAAAGAACAGGGCGGCCACAAGGACACCGAAAATGGCTGTGGCGGCGTTGAAGATCGAGGTCAGACCGCTTTCGATGTGCAACTGACCCCAGGCCATCAGGCCAAAGGGGATTACGTTGTTGAGCAACCCCATGACAAGAAACGCGCCCCAGATGCGCGGATCACGAGGCAGCGGCAGACGCATGATCAGCACCACGGCCCAGAGCAAAAGGCAGGCCCAGAGGACCCGGTGGGCAACAGAGGTCAGAAAGCTGATCTCATCCAAGGCGATGCGGATCGACAGGAAGGATGCGCCCCAGATGGCACCGAGCAGGAGAAGTTCGCCCCAGGCACGCGGGGACAGGGTCATTTGTGTCGTCATGGCACAGGGGTAGCGCGGTGAGTTAGGAATGGCGACCCGGAACCTGCGCCAAGCGGCTGTTTCCGAAAGGAGCGCTGACGCGCAAGCGATTTTATATGCGCGAGGCCGCGCGCGCCTTGGAGGACCAGTCCTCCAAACCTCCTGAGGTATTTCTGGACAGATGAAGCCGGGTCAGGACTTACGCGTGGCAGTCCAGATATTGAGGTAATTGCCAGCGAAGATGAGCAAAGCGCCTGCGAAGATATAGATGTCGAGCGCTTCGTCATAGAGTAACCATGCGACCAGAGCGATTGCGGGCAAACGGCCAAAATCGATAGGCGTGACGATGGTCGCGGGTGCGAGAGACAGGGCTTTGGTAAAGCAGAAATGCGCCAGCAAACCGCCGATGGCGATGGCAATGACAAAGGGCCAGTCTGCGGAGGTTGGCCAAGCGATGTCTCCGTCGTAACCGGCTGCGATCACACCAAAGACCAGTTGCATCGTGGTGAGGTAAAACAAGATGCAGGCAATGGTGTCAGTCGCGGTGAGCCGTTTGGTCAGCATGATTGTGATCGCAAAGAATATCGCACAGGACGCACCGGTGATGACACCGGGTCCCAAGCCCAGCGTGGCGGGACGCGCGACGATCAAGATGCCAAGAAAGCCAAGTGCCGCACAGAACGCTTTGACAGCGGTGAGGCGTTCACCAAGCACCAAGGGAGCGAGCAGGATCACCCAGAGCGGGGTAGTAAACTCCAACGCGAAAAGCTGGGCGAGGGGGATGAAGGCGACGGCGTAGAACCAAAGGTTTTGACCGGTGAAATGGGCGATGTTGCGTACGGCGTGAGTGGTCAGGTTCTGAGCACTGATTTCGGACCAGCGCCGGGAGGCGGCGATAACACCGATCACGATGACAACACCAATCGCGGAGCGGTACATCATGATTTCGAACGTATCGAGCGCGCCCGCAAGTTCCCGGCCAGAGACCGCCATCACGGAGAACGACACGATTGTGCCGATCATCCAGAGCGCACCGCGCAGAGTGTCGCTCATTCGGTGTTGTCCGGCAGCGGGATCAGCATGGATTGATCCGCGAGGTGGTTTTTGTATGGGGCGTGCCCGCGCTGGGCGTCGTGAAGATCAGAGAGCTCTCGATCTGTACGGGGAGCTGTGAGGGGCGCATATGGCGCGAGTTGCGCGCCAAGAGGAGCAGTCTTGGTCAAGATCGCAAGGCCGGTTGAGCCGAGTTTCAAGTCCATGCGCAAGGCATTGAGGTTGCTGTAGAAGGTTTCACGAACCAGCGTGCCGATGGAGCGGTTGGAGATTTCCTTTTTGACCGAGTCTTTGCGATGCCCAAGCATGTAAGGCGTTGGGTCGACGTCATCAATCAAGAGCAATCCACCGGGTTTCACGAAGGGGAACCAGCCGTGCAGTTCGGCATGCACATGCGCAGTGGTGTGCAGACTGTCGATATAGACGAGGTCGATACCGTCGCGCAGACGGGGCGCAGCTGACAGAATGGCATCGAAGTCGATGCTGCTGGATCGTACGAATTGCCAGTTGGGGCCGGAGCCTGCGTCTGAGCAATCTTCGACATCGATGGAGACCAGCAGCCCATCAGAGCCATGCAGCGCATTCAGGATGACCTTGGTGGCTTGCCCTTGATCTGTACCAAGTTCGAGGAAAGTGCCGTTTGGATTTGCCACCGCCGCGTCATGCAGGGTCAATAGCTGATCCGCCGCGCAGGCTTCTTCGCCTTGAGACAGGCGCAAGTCTTTTAGCTGCGCGACATAGTCGGCGTAAGGGGCGGTTATTCCCATTCGATGGTGCCCGGAGGTTTCGATGTGATGTCGTAGGTCACGCGGTTGATACCGCCGACTTCGTTGATGATGCGGGTCGCGGTCTCGCCCAGAAACTCGTGGGTGAACGGATAGTAATCCGCTGTCATGCCGTCGACGGAAGTGACCGCGCGAAGGGCACAGGCATAGTCATAGGTCCGCCCGTCACCCATCACACCCACAGTGCGCACGGGCAGGATCGCGACGTAGGCCTGCCAGATTTCATCATAAAGGCCATGCTTGCGGATCTGGTCGATATAGACGGCGTCGGCCTCACGCAGGATGTCGAGCTTGTCGCGGGTGATCTCACCGGGGCAACGGATCGCAAGGCCGGGGCCGGGGAAGGGGTGGCGGCCAATGAAGCTGGTGGGCAGACCGAGTTCACGACCGAGGGCACGGACTTCGTCTTTGAACAATTCACGCA
>CAZDXI010000355.1:0-3441 GCA_964509095.1 uncultured Rhodobacterales bacterium | reverse complement strand
CTATGTGATTGTGCAGGGAATGCTGAACTTTCCCAAGCGCAAGTTGCCAAAGGTCAACTGGAACCGCCAGCAAGACACACCGCCGATCACAAAAATTAAAGGGCGAATTGAGGGCAAGGCGCTGTCTCGTAACGGTTTTGTGGTGCCATTTGACACTGATTTGATCATCACTGTGCGTTGCGCAGGGCCGTGGTGCCCGAGTGTTACGCCGGGAAAAGAGCATTTGGTGTTTTTGAAGAAATCGGGATCAAGGTATGCGCTGGATTTCGGCCCATGTTCGTCGATGGGTTGGATCGAACCCACCGGGCAAATGCTGAAACGCGTTGAAGCCTGTTTGGCAGGCGCGGATTGCACGCCGAAAACGCGCTGAGGCTTTCCAAACCAGCTCCAAGCAGGTAAGGCGCGGCACATGGCAAAGGAAAAACTTGATACACGGGCCATTGGTCTGGATGTGGGCCTTGAGTTCGTGCTCTGGCTGACCGGGGCGGAGAACCTGCACTATGGGCTCTGGACCGGGCTGGAGGTCAATGCGGCCAATCTGCGCGCGGCACAAGAAGCCTATACCGACAAGTTGTTCAAACTGTTGCCGGACGCTCCCTGCCGGATACTGGATATCGGCGGCGGAGCGGGCGAGACCGCACGCAAACTGCTGGAACTTGGCCACGAAGTCGAAATCGTCGTGCCCTCCCCCCTCCTGGCGGAGAGGTGTCGGAAAAATGCGCCCGGCGCGGTGGTGCATGAATGTATGTTTGAGGATTATCCGGGCGAGGGACCGTTTGATCTGTGCCTGTTTTCGGAAAGCTACCAGTACATCCCGCTGAGCGAAGGCGTGTCGGGCTGTCTGTCGTTGCTGAAACCGGGAGGCGAGATCATTATCTCCGACTGTTTCCGGTCAGAAGGGTTCACGATCGAAGCCGGCAAGTCCACTGTTGGTGGTGGGCATCCTATCGGGGATTTCCGTGCGGCACTGGCCGATTGGCCGGTCGACGTGTTGAGCGAGGAAGACATCACTGAAGCCACGGCCCCCTCAGTCGAGATCGAGCAGGGCTTGTTTAACGTCCTTGGGTCTGCGCTGACACGGGTGGACGATGAGCTTGCAGTCAAACGCCCCAAGATGCGCTGGGCGCTGGACAAGTTGGTGCGCGCTGTGATGAACGAGCGTAAACGTTCTCGCCTTGATCAACGTTTGAATCAGCAGACCCGAAATCGCGAGGTGTTCATGGCGAACAATGTCTATCTAATGATGAAGTTGCGCGCCAAGTAACGACCGTTCGGCGCATGTCCCTTCACGTTTCACTAGGTATTTCCCCGTGTGCTGCGACCACGAGCGTCAACAAAACTTGTCGTGCGCCGTAAGGCGCTCCGTTGGATTACAGGATCGGCACCTGAGGTGCGGCGGAGCGAGGCAGCAATCCAGTGACACGTGGGTCTGCCATGATCTCCACCTTGCGGGCGTAAGGCGTGAAACCCGACCGGATGTAGAACCCCAGCGCTTGCGGGCTGTCCAGAGAACAGGTGTGCAGGTGGAACCGGGAAATACCTGCATCAAAGGCGCGTTCAATTCCTCGGTCCATTAGATAGGCCCCGGCACCTGAGCCAATCAGCTCTGGTGTCAGTCCGTAAAACGCCAATTCGCACATGCCTTGTTCGCGAAAATCGAGTTCAAGGATTGCTTCGGGTCGGTCGTCTTTTTCAAGCGTGTGGAGCGACACTAACGGATCATTCAGAACCTGTGTGAGTTCCTGGTCCGTCAGTTCTAACCGCGCGGCCCAAAGCCAGTCTTGCCCAACACGACGGATCAGATCGCGGTAGATCGTCAAGTCGCGGGGCAGTTCGCAGAACGTCAGCCCATCAGGACAAGGCACGTTTCTCAGGCGTGGGGTGGTCATCTCCAGATAGGTGACAACCATTGCCAGTTTGCCAGGCGGGACGGAATGGTAGCCGTCCTTCATCATTTCACACCAGTCCGGCTGCTTTGAAACGGTCCATCATGCTGGTTTGCGGGCGCGGACCCACGTGTGAGATCACCTCGGCCGCACACAGGTTCCCCATGAGACCACAGGTTTTCAGGTCCTGATCTGTTGCCAAACCGTAAAGGAACCCGGCGGCAAACTGGTCACCTGCACCTGTGGCATCCACAGGGGTTACGGTTTCGACCGGGATGTCATGACGTTCGTTGCCCGAGATGATTGTCACACCATCCCCAGACCGGGTGCAGACCATTAACGGGCACAACGCAGCCGTACGCGCCATGGCATCTTCGAGATCGTCTGTTTCAAACAAGGATTTGACCTCGTGTTCGTTACCGATCACGTAATCCAGTTCATGTTCGATCATTTGCAGGAAGTCCGCACGGTGGCGTTCCACGCAGAACGGGTCGGAAATTGTCATACCGGCTTTGCCACCAGCAGCCCGCGCCAGACGGGAGGCCTGCCGAAAGGCTTCTTTGCCCTTGTCCTTGTCGAACAGATACCCTTCGAGGAAAATGATCTCGGCGCCGGACGCAGTCGCTTCGGGCACGTCCTCGGGGCCGAGTTCGGAAGAAATCCCGAGATAGGTGTTCAAGGACCGCTCTCCGTCCGGGGTCACAAAGATCATGCAGCGGGATGTGGGCAGTTCGCCGTCCGCAACAGGTGCGTTCACAAAATCCGTGCCGTCATCTGCCATCGCCTTGGCGTAAAACTGTCCCAATGCGTCATCGTGCACACGTCCGATAAAGGCTGTTGGTAGACCAAGCGCGCCAACACCTGCGATCGTGTTTGCGACCGCACCGCCGGGAGTCTGGAGACGATCCTGCATCGTGCCATACAGTTCTTCGCCACGATCCTTTTCGATCAACTGCATGATGCCTTTTTCAATGCCCATGAGGTCCAGAAAGGAATCATCCGCATGCGAGATTACGTCGACAACGGCGTTTCCGATGCCAACCAGTTTGTACTTGGTCATTCTGTTTTGTCCTTAAATGTACACAGATCGCGGATCAGACAGGCTCCGCATTTGGGTTTCCGAGCGACGCAGATATAGCGGCCATGCAAGATCAACCAATGATGCGCATGAAGCTGGAAATCTGCGGGGATGTTATCCTCGATGGAGCGTTCGACGATATCGACGGTTTTGCCCGGCGCGATGCCGGTGCGATTTCCGACGCGAAAGATATGCGTGTCCACGGCCTGCGCCGGTTGCTGCCACCACATATTCAGCACGACGTTCGCCGTCTTGCGTCCAACGCCGGGCAGGGATTGCAGCGCGGCGCGGGAATTCGGGACTTCGCCACCATAGGTGTCGACGAGGATCTGGCTCAGCTTGATGACGTTCTTGGCCTTTTGACGATAGAGCCCGATGGTTTTGATGTGCTCCGTCAACCCGTCAAGGCCCAGATCCAGCATCTTTTGCGGCGTATCCGCGATCTTGAACAAAGCCCGCGTGGCCTTGTTGACCCCG